>QMVM01000240.1 GCA_003661105.1 Methanosarcinales archaeon
AAGGGGCGGGCGCTAATGAATCCCTGCAGGATTCATCGACACCACTGCTCACCGGGCAGGGTGTTATGCCGAGAGGGTGAGAAAATCATATTTTCGAGACTCATGGGTGATCTGGAGGGTCATGGATGCCCGGTATACAGTGGTATCATCATCATCATCACTACCATCGTGGCTGGCGCGCGGAGTGTAACTGCGCCGTAGGTGTCTGCAGGGCGGGCCAATATAGGATACTCTCAGCCATTGCGCTGCAGAGGCCCTTCACTGAACTGAAAACATAACCCCACCCCCACAGACGGGATAGAAACGAGGAGGAATCCGTCATCCCAATTTCGTCAGCAAAGGTGAAAGGAGGCGTTTTCCACCTTTGTCCGCACAGCACAATATGTGCTGAATATAAGTAATTATTAATCGTTAATAAACTTTTTGGTTATTGTGTTACTTCCCAGATGGTATCACCAACATAGTGCAGTGTTTTGATAGCTTTCCCGGAATCGCCGATCATCTCGTCTCCGGAAATGAGCGCACGCCCGATTGCAAGTGCTTTTCTGTGCGCTTCCTCGATTACGATCACGAGATCCCCTTCCCGAATAGCAGGATCCACCTGCACGATTCCCGGGCGCATCACATCAGCACCGTTTACTACGAACCTTGTGGCGCCAGCATCCACCACAACGATGCGCACCTCTGGCTTCACCTCAAGCGCACCGCGCACAGTGAGAAACGGTTCACCATCGGGCATGAAGATCATCGGCACATCCTCGACCAGTATGATGTCACAAACATCGGTTGTAACCAGTTCAAACCGTTTCCCTTTGAATACATCCCCGATATCGGACGGATCGAATGCTTTTCCGAGTTCTTTTAGGATCTTTTTCGCATCACTGCTTCTCAGGTAATGCCTCGATCTGGTATGGATTCCCATGATCTCAATTCTGCGGTGCAACTTAAATAAATTGGCACAGAGAGTAGACCTGATGTTAACGTTTGTCGGTCTCGGGCTATACGATGAAGAAGATATCACCTTAAAAGGCGTCAGAGCGATAAAGGACGCCGATATGGTGTTTGCCGAGTTTTACACATCGAAGATGATGGGAACGACCATAGAGCGCATGGAATCGCGATACCAGACGGAGATCACGACGCTTTCACGAGATGAGATCGAGACCGACCCGGCGTGGCTGCACCATGCGATCGATCGGGATGTTGTGATGCTATCGGGCGGGGATCCGATGGTCTCGACGACTCATATCGATCTACGCCTGCGCGCATCCGATCTCGGTATTGAGACGGCGATTGTTCACGGACCCTCAATTGCGTCTGCGGCAGCAGGTCTTGCCGGATTGCAGAACTACCGGTTCGGAAAATCCGCAACCATCCCGTTCCCGTACACTATCCGGTCAAAGACGGTAGTTTCAGAGACTCCGTATAACACAGTTCTCTTAAACCGCGATAACGACCTTCATACGATGCTCTTTCTCGATATCGATCATGAGAAAGGGTTTATGACGATTTCGGAGGCGGCTGGATTGTTGATGCAGGTTGACGAACGCGGGCTGCTCGACCACACCCTTGGCATCGGGATCGCACGGGCAGGATCGCCTGATGTCGTGGTGAAGTGCAACTATCTACGCGACCTTGCCGGGTCCGAATTTGGCGCGCCTATGCACCTGCTGATCGTTCCTGCAGGTCTGCACCAGATGGAGGCGGAGGCACTTGTCCGGTTCGCGGGCGCGCCAGAGGGGATAATCGAGCGATAGCTTTACAAACGTATGCAGAAATTACACTGAAACGGAATGAAAATAAATAGAACAGAATGAAATGGAGGTATGAAGATTGGCTGATATAAAAGAGAAAGTTGAACCTATAATCGAGAAGATCAGACCGATGTTGCAGGCAGACGGCGGAGATATCGAACTGGTCGAGATCGAGGACGATGGTACAGTGAAGGTGCGGCTTGTTGGCGCATGTTCTGGCTGTGCCATGTCGCAGTACACGCTGAAAGTCGGTGTCGAGCAGATTCTCATCAAGGAAGTTCCTGAAGTGAAGTGTGTTGAGGCAGTATGACTTCAGAAGAGTACCGTGTAGCAAAGATCGACGGCAGGGATGTGCCATGGGATCCGTCTCAGTTAAGACAGATACAAGAGCATCCCTGTTTCAACGCGGGCGCATGTCACGCGTTCGGGCGGATGCATCTCGCTGTCGCGCCGAAGTGTAACATCCAGTGTAACTACTGTATCCGGGAGTTTGACTGCGTAAACGAGAGCAGACCGGGTGTCACAAGTCAGGTCTTATCTCCGGAAGAGGCGGTCGAGCGTGTCAGGGACGTGATCAGGGACTTCCCTTATATCAAGGTGATCGGGATTGCAGGCCCTGGAGAGCCGCTCTTTAACGATGAAACGTTTGAAACTCTCCGGCTCCTGAAAGAAGATTTTCCGCATCTGATCAAATGTTTCAGCACCAACGGACTCCTGCTTCCGGAGAAAGTGGAACTTCTGAATGATCTTGGAGTCTCGAACGTCACGGTGACCCTGAGTGCGGTCGATCCTGAGATCGGCGAGAAGATATACTCGTTTGTAAATTATCACGGGAAGAAGTATACCGGAAGAGAGGCTGCGGAAATCATGCTTGAGAACCAATTGAAAGGATTGGAAAGATCTGTTGAACTGGGGCTGATCACGAAGGTGAATACGGTCCTCATACCGACGATCAATGATCATCACATCATCGATGTCGCAAAGAAGATCAAGGGGATAGGGGTTTACCTGCAAAACATCATGCCACTAATCCCGCAGTACAAGTTTGCAGACATCACGCCGCCAACGCTTTCGGAGAAGCGCGCCATGCAGGATGAATGCAGCAAGATCACCAAGCAGATGCGGCACTGTAGACAGTGTCGGGCTGACGCGATCGGGCGGCTGGGCGAGGATGTGCAGGAGAAGTATTACAAGTGATGTGAGAGTGTTTTTGGGGGTTTGTGGTCAAATTGTCGAGATGGCATACGTTTGAGTTTATAATGAAACTCTTCTGCTGGTGCGAATCTCGATCGTGGCATCAAATCGACTCTCTGGAGTTTTTACGTTCTTGGGTGAGCTGATGCGCCCAACCCCGGATCCCTCACCCCAACCTCTGCAAACGCCCGCGCACGCCTGAGACACGACTCGCAGACCCCGCACGGCAGATCGCCTGACTCATAGCACGACCACGACAGCCCGAGCGGCGCGTCGATCGCCACTCCGAGACGGACGATTTCCGCCTTATCGAGGTCGATCAGCGGCGCGTCAATTGTAGGTGGCTTAAGTGTGCTGTATTCGAGCACCCTGTTGAAACGTTTGGCGAATTCGCGGCTGTTATCCGGAAACGTTGCTGCCTCTTCAGCATCAAAACCAACTGTGATAAGCTCGTAGCCGCTGTTCTCAGCATACCCTGCTGCAATCGATAGAAAGAGAAGATTCCTCGCCGGGACCCAGACGCGTCTCGCTGAATCCGTCGCAGCAACGCTGTCCAGCTCATGCTCCGCAAGCTCTGGCAGCGCAGACGCATCGGTGAGCGCACCCCCGAAGTTCCGGACCCAGGGCAGTTCGATCACCTCGTTGCGCACATCGAACTTGCGGCAGATTTGGGTTGCGCGCTCGATCTCATTCGCGGCTGCCCGCTGCCCGTAATCGAAGGTAAGCGCGAGGAGTTCCGAGCAGCGGTCGTACGCGTGCTTGAATGCGACTGCGGAGTCGAGTCCGGAGGAGAGGAGGA
>QMVM01000241.1 GCA_003661105.1 Methanosarcinales archaeon
ATCAACATCAAAAACAGATATGTACGGGCGGACTGCCCGGAATTAACGCCTGTGGAGAAAGGTTGCATGAGCAACCGCTATGAATCAGGAAGCCCCGTTACTTGTAGCGGGGAGGAAGTCACGGCAGTGTCAGACAACATTTAATAACGACCACACCATAAGACTAAACTCCGAATTGCTGGAATGTGACTGTGAAATGAGCAGTTGAACCAGAAAAGGTGAAATAACAATGGTAAAATCGTTTTACAAATATGTAAGAGATGCATGGAAAAATCCGGACCGGACGTACGTGCGCGAGCTCAGACAGCAGCGTCTGCAAGAATGGCGCAGGGATAATACCCTTACCCGGGTCGAACGACCGACGCGCATCGATCGCGCACGATCGCTCGGATACAAGGCGAAGGAAGGCATCATTGTGGTGCGTGCAAGGGTGCGGCGTGGCGGCAGGCGCAAACCGAGATACATACGTGGACGAAGGACGAAACGGATGGGGATGCGCAAGATAACTGCGAAGAAGAGCTTGCAGTTGATCGCAGAGGAGCGCACGAGTAGAAGATACATAAATATGGAAGTTCTAAACTCGTACTGGGTTGGCGAGGATGGAAAACATATCTGGTATGAGGTTATTCTGGTCGATCCGCACCATCCGGTGATCAAGAGCGATTCGCGTCTTAACTGGATCTGCAATACACGGGGCAGGGCAGAGCGGGGCTTGACCAGTGCCGGGCGGAAGTCGAAGGGACAGCGAGGACGCGGCAAGGGTACAGAGAAGACAAGACCAAGCGTCGGTGCGCATCTTGGAAAGCGGGGTTAAACCGCTTTCCCATATCAGGCAACCCTTATAATGCGATGTCAACACTTTCAAGCTCAAGCATTGGTGCCTCCGGCGTTAATGCGGTGCGGGAATTGCTCATACTCCCGCATCGACATCTTCGGTGTTATGAGTCCTGATATTACTATTAATCTGGTGAGATAATGGATATAGTCGCCGCTACAATAAAGGGTGTATACATGGTTGGCAGCCCGAAGCAGATGTCGCCTGTAGTACTGCTTGCCGACGACGACAGCATCATGCCGATCTTTGTCGGTCATGCAGAGGCGATGTCGATACACCTTGCACTGAGAAAAGAAATGTCGCCGAGACCCATGACCCACGATCTCATAGTCTCGCTGATAAGTGAACTCGGCGGCACTGTGGAGTACATACTGATCGATGATCTGGACGAGGGTACGTTCTATGCGCGGCTGGTCGTCGATGTCGGGGATGCTCACAAGGAGCTTGATGCCAGACCAAGTGACTGCATAGCGATCGCGGTGAGGACGGACGCACCGATCCATGTGCGCAAGAGTCTCTTTGATCAGGTTGCGGTCGAGTCCAGCGAACTCGAGGGCGTGAGCAGCCTTGATGAGTACCTCCAGTGATCCATGATGCCTACGGTGCAGCAGGATACCACGCGATTTGTACGGCCGGAGGTGCAGGGCTGCGCTCCATGCGCACATGGGGGCAGGATAGCAGAGTATACGGATTCCGACCAGTCGGTGATCGATTTCAGTGCAAATCTGAATCCAATGGGCATGCTCGATATCCCGGTCGCGATCCGGGAGATCGAGGGAATTTTTCATTATCCTGACAACAACTATCCCAAATTGAGAGCCGTATCCGCCGATTTTGTTGAGGCGTGTACGGTAACTTGCGGCACTGCCCGGGTCACAGCAGCGAACATCGTGCCTGCAAACGGATCATCAGAACTCATTCGGCTCTTTGCAGAGACGGTAATCGAGCGCGGTGATTCTGTGATCATCCCTGCACCCACATTCGACGAGTACGCGTTTCAGTGCCGGCTCTTCGGAGCAGACGTGCAGTACCATGATTATTCAAAGATTCTCGAACTTTCATCCGACCAGATCTCTGATGCAAGCGCTATATTCCTGTGCAATCCAAACAACCCGACAGGAGATCTGATCGCAGGAGACGATGTGATGCGGCTTTCCGACCGCTGCTCTGATGCCGAAACGTTTCTCTTTGTGGACGAGGCGTTCATAGAGCTATCAGATCCCACCCAATCGGTTGCTCACGCTGTCTTTGACTCTGATTTCGTAGTCGTGCTTAGATCGCTTACAAAGGTGTTTGCGGTGCCCGGGCTCAGACTTGGCTTCGGGATCGCATCCGCCAGGGTTGCCGAACTGCTCAACCATGCACGGCTCGTCTGGAACGTCGGCGCGCCTGCCGAAGCGATCGGGAGGGAGTTGATGGGCGCATGTATGAGGGGGAACTATCTCAAGCGGTCGATTGCCTTGATACGAAAAGAGCGCGAACATCTCATGGAAGCGTTCATAAGTCGGGGTTTCTCTCCGCATGAAAGCACGGTCAACTTCATTCTTGTCGATATCAGCAGTACTGGCATGGGTTCGCAGGAGGTGGTGGGGCGAATGGCTGGTAATGGGATACTGGTCAGGGACTGTGCAACGTTTCAAGGTCTCGATGCGCGATATGTCCGGGTGGCGGTTCGGACGCGGGAAGAGAACCGGATGCTGATGCGGGCTATCGATGTGGTGACCGGGCAATAGTTAAACTTCCAGTTTCACTATTTTCATCCACCGTCTCAGCTCTAAAGAGGCGTAAGATGACCTCGATTAAGTAACCAAAACAGAGTAGGATAACCAAGCTAAGAGCGGGATTAGAACCACAACCGGAGATAAATCTCTTTGTATCTTCATCAATGAATGGAAGTAAGTACACAACAGCAGCTAAATTTAGTAGTAGAAATGCTCCTGGAACGAAAATCTCAAATACGCCCCTTGTTCCGCCGATTGCAGGAATGTTCATATTCACACCTCCCAATGTCTAAGATATACAAGTTCCTGTAACGTAGCGTGCCAAAACCCCCCTTCTCAATCATTCCTCTTCACAACGACAAAGTATATGATAGCGCACCAAGGAACCCCGACGATGAGCAGTATCGTCCACATACGCTTTGGATTCGGCATCTCGGTGTGGAATTCGAGTTCATGACGTTTCAAGCAGTCCATCAGCATAACAGCCCAGAACCCAAATACCAGCGCAAGTACTGCTATGGTGCTGTATAAATTGGTCGGGATCCCGCTCATAGTGATATGCCCAGTGCCTTGATCCACTTGTTCAGCCGGGCGCAGTTGACAGGATTGCATTCATCGATGCATCCGACGCATGGATCAAACTTCGTTCCTGCTACAAGCAGTTCATACTTCCCGACTCCGCCTGCGAACCTGATCAGGTATGCCCGAACGCCCTCTCTCGTCACCAGTTCGCGCCCAACATATCCTGCGTCCAGCAGTGTGCGGACGATGCGCGCACACCTCCTACCATCGACCCCGAGTTCCAGTCGTAGCTGTTTCTGCAATACTCCGTCTTTGCCGCGACGTATCAATCCAAGTGCACGCTCTTCGATCTCTTCCATCAAACGCCATCTCCGTTTTTATTCAACCGGGATGATTAGAATGATGTTATTGCCACGAAGGACGACCGATCCGAGAGAACGTATCCGCTCTCCATCCGCAATCTCCACAGTATCCAGCAGATGCAGATTCAGATAGTCGTCCACGCTCTCGAGTTCGCCCTCGAGAAGGTGCACATCGCCTTTCATCTCAACCTGTACCCTGGACCCGATCATGCTCTGAACTT
This sequence comes from Methanosarcinales archaeon, assembly GCA_003661105.1. Classification (GTDB taxonomy): domain Archaea; phylum Halobacteriota; class Methanosarcinia; order Methanosarcinales; family Methanogasteraceae; genus Methanogaster_A. The sequence goes on from QMVM01000241.1 coordinate 3,662, forward strand.
TCTTTGTTGGAAACAAGATAACTCCTCTTTAATTAAATTCGCTAATTTCGTACGATTCGAGTATCACTTCCTCGCTTGGA
>QMVM01000242.1 GCA_003661105.1 Methanosarcinales archaeon
ATTACACCCACACAATAATACCCGTATTTGTCGGGTTGGCGCCATGTTTTCAACCGACCAGAATAAATTAAAAAGTCTCACCCCACTTCCGCACCGTCACAGCATCTATCCGGGGCGTATGGATCACATATATGTTCTTTGCCATATCCTTTGGGCGCACCAATCGGTAAAGTTCCTCCTCTATAGTCGGAAGCATTTTTGCACAGGCAAACCAGTCATCTAGCTCCTGCCATCCATCCGGTGTAGACAATAGTCCTTTTCCGAACTGCTCCTGGAAAATATGGTCATCTGTGTCCATCCTGCATCTGTCCTTGAACCGGAACGGATAATCAACTACCCAGTTCATTCCTATGAATTCATACCCACCGAGCTCAAATTTGCGTTGTGCAAGGGGCAGAATACGTTGGAATACTTATTGCAAGTATCCTCAAACAATTGATCAAAGATTTTAAGATCATTATTTCCCGGATAGTAGAGATGATAGATCCCGACAGAGTTGAATCGTGCAAAGTGGTTGTCAAGGCAGTCGGTGATGAACTCGCCCTGCCTGAACGGTTTATCGTTCCCGGGCAGCATGTCGTCACCATTGATAATCACATCTGCATGAAACTCTTCTGCTACTTCGAACAATCAGTCATATTTCCGACGGCTTTCATGCAGGTCCGTTGTAAACAGCACCCTCCTCGGGGATCTCTTGAATATAGCTAAAAATATTTTTCATCCAGTTTCTTCAAAACATCTTTCCCAATATCGGTCAAAACATATTTTTTCCAGGTAATCTTCTCTGGTGTCAGACACTCGATTAATCCTTTTTCCTCAAGTTCCTTAAGTGCGTGACTGATATTCTGCGTTGACCTGCTGGTCTCGTGGGCGATATCCGAAGCCTTGACCATGGTGTGCCCTTTCATGGATTCCATGAGCACGAGGCGGCGGTCAACGCTGACGACCCATCTGAGCAGTTCTTCGATGCTTCCAGTCTTGTCATCCATCACATTTCTTCCTGATTTTGCAACCGTTTAAACAATTCACCATACACGGTACTCAAATCACCAGTACCTTTTCGAAACACATCCTTATCAAGGCTGCTGATAACACCGTCTTCGAATTCGGTTTTGTCCCGGAAGCGGCATCCGTCAGGGGTGCCCACCTCATCGGCAAGAAGGATCTCGCTGTTTTTCTCCCTTCCATACTCTACCTTGAAATCAGCAAGTATTATTCCCCTATCATACAATTCACGGATCAAAATGGTGTTAATCCTACTGGTCATATCGGTGATGTGTTCGATCTCCAGTCCGTTCATCCAGTTGTTGGAAAGTATTTCCTCCATATCAACTGGTCGGTCCACTTCTTCGAACTTGGTGGTGAACTCAATCATCCCTCCGGGAAGTGGCGCGCCCTCTTCCGGCTTTACCCCTTCCGGAAGTTTAACCTCTCCTGCTTCATATCGTCGCAAGAGCGAACCTGCTACATAGTTTCTCCGGATAACCTCTACCGGTATGATGTCCGGATGTCTGACAATCATGCGGGTCGGTGTCGGGCAGCCGATGTAATGAGTGTGGACCTTCTCCGCTTCGAGGATACCGAACCAGTATTCTGCCAGGCGGTATATGATCTCGCCTTTTTCCTGATATTCTGCCCTCTTCTTACCGTCAAAGGCAGTCACCCGGTCTGTGAATTCAAAGAGCAGGTTGCCGTCAGCGGTTTCATAAATGTCCTTTGCCTTTCCTGATGAGAGGTAGGTCATGTTGCTTTTCGACATGAATGGATTGATGCATCTCGAGGTTTAAATAAGTTATCATATCTTCTCATATAGTTGGAATCGGAGGCGAAAAATTTTTGGAATCACAGCAGCCCTGTAAAAAGCTACCACCGGTGCAGACAAGACTTCTGACTACTACAATTCCATTTCGATGCACTGCGTAGATTTACCGATCAGAAATCCGGTAAATCCTCCAGGAATCCTTTCTTCTTCTTGCCTTTATGGTTCCCTCTCATAGTCCTGATTGTATGACGATTCAGCACGTGCTATCTTGTCGATCTCGCCTCTGTCCAGCATACGCCCTTACATTGAGGGCATATACCTATATCTACGTCATATCGTTCTACCTCTTTCATCCCTGTTCCGCATACCGGGCAATTCATACTTTCACCTCTTTTTATTTTGCCGCCTTCGTGTTCCGGCATGAGATTGTTGCACCCCAATGTTTAAATAAGTTATCATATACTCTCATAACACGACTGACGCAGTGATAATACCTGGAAGCATATCAGACAGGGATGTAGCAAAGAAAGCATCAGGAATGTTTGATATGTTTGACATCAAATATACCCTCAGAGTAGCATCGGCACACAGGACGCCTGCAAGGATTCCGGAAATAATCGGAAAATCCAAGGATAATGGCGTCAAAGTCTTCATCGCCATCGCAGGGCTTGCGGCGCACCTCCCGTGAGTTGTGGCATCGCATACAGTAAAGCCTGTTACCGGGGTTCCTGTGAATGCAGCACTTGATGGGATGGATGCGTTGCTCTCGATCGCACAGATGCCAGGCGGCATCCCGGTTGTATATGTCGGAATCGGAAGAGGGGATAATGCCGCCATCCTTGCCGCCCAGATCATGGCATTGGAAGATCGGGAACTTGTAGAGAAACTTGGCAGATCACAGAAGGGAATTTGCTGAAGAGACAAAACTGGATGACAAACGGATAAATGATCAGTAAAACAAGGATATTCAGGATCGGGACCGAATACGCGAGCTATGCCGATATCGGAAGAGCTGCCGGTGCTATCATAAAAGAGGGCGGAACTGTGGCATTTCCAACAGAGACGGTGTATGGTCTTGGAGCGGATGCTTTGAACCCGGATGCGGTTGGGAAGATATTCGAAGCAAAGGCGCGCCCGCCTGACAATCCCTTGATCGTCCACATCTCGTCAACAGAACAGCTTCCTGATCTCGTTGAGGACATACCAAAGCGCGCTTTCGATCTTATGGATGCCTTCTGGCCCGGTCCGCTTACCATGATCTTCAAGCGAAAGGAGCTTGTGTCTGACATCATAACCGCTGGGCTGGACACTGTGGCGGTGCGGATGCCTGATAATCCGATCGCGCTTCTCCTGATAAAAGAAGCATGCACTCCGATTGCCGCACCAAGTGCCAATCGATCAGGAATGCCGAGTCCGACAACCACGCAGCATGTGATTTCCGACCTTGACGGCAGGATCGATGCGGTAATTGACGGAGGCGCTGTTAAAATCGGGGTCGAATCTACAGTTGTTGATATGACCTCTGAGACTCCTGTGCTGCTCAGACCAGGCGGCATCGGGATAGATGAGATCAGGGATGTTATCGGCGAGGTCGCAATCGGCTACCTGGACAGGATGCTTGAGGAAGGAGAGGTTGCGAGATCGCCTGGCATGAGATACACCCATTATTCCCCTGAAACAAAGATGGTACTCGTTTCCGGGAGCAGCAACAGTGTTATGGACCGGATCAGTAAGTTTGTATCCGATTATAGTGGACAGGGGATGCGTGTGGGCTTGCTGGCAACCGAAGAGACTGCGGAGCATATCATTGCAGACGAGATCTTTATACTGGGCGGAAGGGATGACATCGCTCTTATCGCAAGCAATCTCTTTGCAGGCATCAGGTATCTGGACGGCAGGAATGTGGATGTGATCATTGCAGACGGATCCATGAGATCTGATGGTATCGGGGCGGCAGTGCGGAACAGG
>QMVM01000243.1 GCA_003661105.1 Methanosarcinales archaeon
GCTGACGCTTGGCACACCTGAAAGGCGTGAACGGCGGTACGGGGAGATACAAAGTTCCCCTCGGCCGTAGCCTTGGCCAGAATTTCAGCCAAGACAGCCTTAAAGCCGTTCAATACCGGCCCGCCCAAGCGGCCAGCCACCTTCTCAAACAACTGAAGGTAGCTTTTAGCCGAGTAGTCCTTCCACTTCAGGTTCAACTGAAGTGGAAAGCGCTCTACGAGCGCATGGGCGGCCGGGCCCAGCTCGCTGATCTCTGCTGGCTCTTTATTAGTCAAGCAGATGATCAGCTCGGTGCGCATTTTAAACCGCTGTGCACCATTGCGGAGCTCTCTAGCTGTGAGGACGTCCTTGAGAGCCAAAAGGACGGACGCTGGAGCGTCGAACAACTCCTCGAATACCGCTATCCGATAATTAAGAAACGACTTCTCGGGGTAGTATTCGAGAACCTTCTCCTCTTCCAGCTTTTTGAAGTTAAGTCCTCCAAAAAGCTGGCTTTCATCCATGCCTTCTCCAAAAAACTGGAAGAAGGCATCCTCAGAAAGATTCAAGCCGTCAATGACAGCCTGAACCATCTCTGATTTTCCGTGTCCGCCTGGGCCGAACACGATAATATTTTTTTTGCCCGCAAACCCCAGGCTTAGAATGCGGGCAATTTCTTCTACAAAAATAAACATCGGGGCGAGGATCCCCGAAATCTTCTGAAAAAAATTCATTTCTTCCTCCTTTCCCGTTTTTACACGGGAATTCTGAGTTTGAGCGCTTTGGACGACTTTAATTTTAGGTCAATCCAAACCTAGCACTCCCCGCGGTCTTATTGGTCGCGAATCACCCAGGAGTCATATGCGCCTACCCGCATATGTCCTGATTGTTCACCAAACACACCGGGTAGGCGGGTTTGAGGCTCTGCTTCCTCGTGGCTCACCACTTTTTATGCCTAATGATCTAAATTAATAGACCGCACAAGAGCAGGTGACGCTCACCGAATTCCGTCGGCAGGTGTGGGTCTCAAGAACCCTGATTAGCCGAGGATTTCTCCCCAACTGTTCTCAAACACTTCCCCCATAACTGCGGGGTCGTGAACGAGAGCGTGGGAGCTCCAAAAGTCCAAGGACTCCCGGAACTCCTCGTTATTGCGGATGTTTCGGTCCCAAGGCTCTTTTGGAGCCAAGGAACCGACCCAGGAAGTTACGAGGATATAAGTCCTCTTATCCTCCCTGGAGGCAAAGGCAAGCACGACAACTTTCGTCGTCGGCTCGCCCTCGCTAACAACCACTCGGGACGGCGTTTTCCGCTCGATTCTCTGAGCGAAAAAAGCCAGGTCGTCAATCTCAACCCGAGGCGCTTTCACGCACCCGGAGAGGCCAACGACTCGCCCCATCTCCACCTCAACGGCGAGAAACTCGCCATTTCGAGGCAGAGACACCTTGCCGACCGCTTCGGCAAGGATTTTCTGCACCTCCGGATGAGCCCGAAGGTGCTCTTGTGCCTTGCGGGGCACGACAATTGTGCCACCGCAGGCCGTTTTTTTTTTCATCTTTCTCTCCTTTTTCCAATCCCTCAGTGCCTTCTCGGTTATCTTACGACAACCGCCCATAAATGGGCCATTGGCTTCGGCTTCACCCTAAAACAATTAGGACGCCATTACTCCTGAAAAATCGGATTTAAGTTTTTTTGGTATTATTACCTTTAAAACAACTATTTTTTAAAAATAATTATCTTAAAGGTAATAATAACCTAACTTAAAAAAGGAAAAAAACTTGATTCAATTTTTAAAGAACAATTTTAAAACTTCTAAACTTACTATTCCTATAATAATAAGCTTGGAAATTCAGAGAATTAAATTCTCTGAAAAAACCTTGTTTTGCAATTAATTTTTTTAGGCATTAATTGCTTTGCCTTGAGTCTTTAATTTGCCCGACTCATAAAGGCGTATATCTTAATTTCTTCGCAACTTCTCCTATACCCCTTACTCATTAAAAATCACCTCCTTTCTATATTTGATTTTTTCTTGCCAATAAAATTGTTTAATAAAATAAACAGCTTAATTGGCAAGAAAAAATATGATTTTAAAGAACATTTCTGGATACGAGACGGGTTTAAGTTCTCATATCCAGCAGATGTTCTTGCCTTGCATTTTTTTTGCAAGACTGCTTACCTGCCAATAGAATTGCATTTCAGCGAGCTTAGTCTTTTTTTTAAAAAACATTACCACAACCTACTTAGCAGTGCATTAAATTAATTGGTTCGTAAGCCATTAATTTAATACTTTTTCTTTAATAATTATTAAAAAATTAATAATTATTAAAAATTAAATTCTATTTATCTAATCATATCTTATTGCTATAATTAGATTACGAACTAAAGTGGCTATTATATCTTAGAAAATAAATTACAAGCATAGCTTAATCTACTTTTATTCCAAAATTTATAGCAATCACTTTTGTTATACGATTCTTTAATTCCTGAATCGCTTAGGATTTTATTATTTAAAGAACAATTTTGTCAAACTTTGTTTACATCGCATTGATGTTTTTTTAGCTTGATATAACACTATATCATACATTTCAAATCTTGTCAAGAGTATATGACTATATTTTTGTCAAATAGCATAATATTTAACTAATTTTAGCTTAAATAAATTATTTATATTTATTTTATTTTTATCATATTTTAATGACAATATAAAATAAATAAATAATTTTACTTGTCATTTTCTCTTGACAATTATTATAGATATGCTATAATAAAAATAGAAATTAATAATTTGTAATTCGCGACATTCACATTATATTTATGTATAAAGACATTTTCACACAATTAGGGCTATCATCTAACGAGGCAACTGTTTATGAATTTTTACTAAAAAACGGAGAATCTTCAGCAGGTCAAATAATTAAAAAAACCCCTTTAAAACGGGGGGTAATTTATAATACTTTGTCTAATTTGTTAAAAAAGGGGATTGCGTCGCAAAAAATTAAGAATAAAATCTCTTATTTTAAACCTGAACATCCAGAAAAATTGCGTGAATTTGCTGAGCAAAAAGAAAATGAGTTTAAAAAAGCCAAAAATACTTTAGAGGCGAATTTGCCAACATTTATTTCTGAATTTAATTTAGTTTCTGGCAAACCAGGAGTTAGATATTTTGAAGGGATTGATGGGATAAAAAAAATAATCAATAATACGTTAACAAGCAAAACAGTAATCTATACTTACGCTGATATGGAAAAAATAAATCAATATATTAAAAAAATAAATGATGAATACTCAAAAAAAAGAAATGAACTCAAGATAGAAAAAAAAGTATTATTAGTTGATTCAGAATATACTCATAAATTTTTAAAAAATTATCCTGCTGAAAATCTTGACATAAGATTCATAAAAAATATAAGACATTTTACAGCTGTAATGCAAATTTATGATAATAAAATATCTTATATAACATTAGCTAAAGAGAGAATAACTGGAATAATTATTGATGACAAGAATATTTATGAAATGCATAAAATATTATTTGAAAACGACTGGAAAAACGCACAAATCTAATCTTTTAATTCCTTTTCAAAACCACAATAAGCTTCATTGTTTTTTTTATCAAAAAAATATCTGACCATTACAAAGCCCTTTTTTGTAAGTTCATCTGTTGTTTTAATCAATTCTTCTGAACCAATACTAAATTTTAATACAAAACGAGGCAAGTCCACTTTAAGCCTATTA
>QMVM01000244.1 GCA_003661105.1 Methanosarcinales archaeon
CGGAAAAAGTGTCGACACCGATATCGTGAAATCGCCAGACACGTATGTGTACACGAAAGATCTTGGAAAACTGGATGATGTTCCGATCATCGTGGTATATATCGGCAACGTATTTGCTGGCACTGAGTCAGACCTGGTTACGATCGAGGGTGCATTTCAGATATCAGATGATCCTATCCCTATAGACTCTGGTACCGAATACGGCGAGATGATGATCACAAGTGCCTCAGGCGATAAAATCATGATGAAGAACAAAGATGGCATCGATCTCGATGATGGCGGGAACACGAGGATCATGGGCGATATCGGCTTCATGACCTCATATGATGGCGATCGATACTGCCCATTTGTCAGGCGTACGGTCGATCCGATCGCAGCGCTCAAGATTGAACTTCCCGAAAGATTGATCGTTGGTGAGGAGATCGTGATAACGATCACAGCAGACGGCGCTCCTGTCGAGGGTGCGGAGGTCTGGTTCGCTGGAGAGAATCTCGGCTCCACCGATTCGAATGGCGAGGTCAGGTTCACGCCTGCTGCGGCAGGCACGTTCATAATCTCAGCAAGCAAGGCGAATTACAACTCCATATTCATCGCAGTGCGGGTTACAGGCGGTTCCCCAGCCACCGCAGATGCCGTAATCGCACTGCAACTTGCGGTCAGCGGCGGGTGGGATGCTGATGCGGACGTGAGTGGCGACGGGAAGGTCACCTCCCTTGACGCTCTGATGATCCTGCAGATGGCAGCAAAGAATCCCGGAGCCGTACCAGAGATCGTGATCAACGAATTGATGCCAAACCCGATAGGGACAGATCGTGGAAACGAGACCACGGAACTGTATAACTGCGACGATAAGCCCGCGGATATCGGCGGCTGGGTTCTCAAAAACGAGGGTGGTACTACCTATACTATTCCGGCAGGCACGACCATCGAGCCGTACGGATATTACCTGACAACAAAAGTACAACTCGACAACGTCGGCGGGTATGTGCTCCTGTATCGCGATGGCGAGGAGGTTGACAGCAGCATCGCTTACACGCACTCGACAGAAGGACTATCGTGGCAGCGGCGGACTGACAGACTCGATACCAACAGCGACAGCGATTGGATCGAGCGCGATTCCACGTTTGGGGTGTCGGGGTGAGCCGATCAGTTCCGGCGTGGGTGGTGGCTGCAGCTCTTGTGATACTCATGTATACAGGCGCAGCAACGGCAACGGCAACGGCAACGGCAGCGATTCCACCGGTGTCACATTTCAGTCAGTATGACATATCAGATGGTGAGGAATATCCCACAAAAGCGGACCTGATAAATCCGGTCATAGATGATTTCGAAGACGCTGATGTGGGCGATTGGTCGGTATTCGCAACTCAAAACGCAGCCATCAACTTGTCATGTTCGGATAACAGTAAATCCGGGAGTTACTCGATGAGGATCGGATGTAACATAAGTGGGCATGAAACAAACTGGTGCGGTGTTTACAGGCAGGTGGATACATGGGTAAATTACGACAATGTGAGCTTGTGGGTATATGGCGATAATTCTAACAATACGCTGGAGGTTAAACTCGAGGAAGACTACGGAGAAGAAGGGGGTGTACAATGGACGTATGCTTCAATTATAGATTGGAGTGGATGGAAAAAACTCGAAATACCAGTTTCTTCATTCAGTGCACAAGAGATGGTGAATAACATCTCCGAGGACAAGTCAAAGATAAATCGCTTTACACTGGTCGTATCCGAAAACAGTCCACCCGGTTCCACCATTTACGTGGATGACATCAGACTGGAATCGTCTGACATGCCCATATCAGACGATGATTTTCTTGAGATGGTAGAACACGCCACTTTCAACTATTTCCGGAGCGAAGTAAACCAAACAAACGGTTTGATCAGGGATAGAAGCACACCAGATTCCCCCTGCAGTATCGCGTCGGTGGGTTTTGGCCTCTCAGCGATATGTATAGCAGAAAGCAGAGGATGGGTGAATCGCACAGACGCATCTGACAGGATATTAACCACGCTTGAAACGTTCAATGATTTATATAATAAAGAAGGTTTTTATTATCACTGGATCAACATGAGCACGGGCACGCGTGAATGGGATTGTGAGGTATCATCCATCGACACCGCACTCCTGATGGCAGGAGTGTTACATGCCGGCGAGCATTTTAAAGAGAATGAGAGTATAAGGAGCCTGTCAAACGAGCTCTATGAAAGAGTTAACTGGACGTGGATGCTCAATGGAACTGATACGATCGCAATGAAATGGACTCCTGAAGAGGGCTTATCACCGGACTACTGGAGCGGTTATAACGAAGCAATGATCATGTACCTGCTGGCTATCGGCTCACCAACCCATCCGGTTCTGGATCCGAAAGGGAGTTGGGATGCGTGGGCAAGCACGTATGAAATGGACTGTGGCAGAATGGTGGACGCTTTTGAGGGCGATAATGTGAGTGATTGGGTAACATTTGCAGACTCCGGTTCCGGTGCATCCATCGATATATCGTGCTCGAACAATAGCAAAATCGGGGATTATTCGATGAAGATCGACTATACCATTGGCGATGGTACTGACGGAGAACGGTGCGGAGCCTACCTGCAAAAAAGTACGTGGGCGAACTACGATAGTGTAAATCTGTGGATATATGGTGATAATTCCAGCAATATATTGAGAATTAAGATCGAAGAAGATTGTGGCAAGGAATACTGGATATATGAATTGCCTTTGAACTGGACGGGTTGGAATGAACTTGACATACCGGTTTCATCTTTTAGAGTGTGGGAACCGACAATGCAGGATGGTGTACTGGATAAGACGAAGGTCAACCGATTCACGGTTGCAATCCTTGGAACCAATGCGCCCACATCCGGTTCTACGATTTATGTGGACGACTTTAAACTGCCATGCAGCGCATCAGACGGTTGTGGTGGTGAAGATTTTATCTATTGCTATACCGGAAGTTTATTCACCTATCAGTATTCGCACTGCTGGATTGATTTCAGGTGTAAGCACGACGGTTATGCGAACTACTGGCAGAACTCGATAAACGCAGTCAGGGAGAACCGATTGTTCTGTATCGATAATAGCGATGTGTATGTCACTTATGGCGAGAACTGCTGGGGACTTACTGCGTGCGATGGACCTGGCGGGTATACTAACCATGGGAGCTGTCCTTGCTATTGCCATGATGGAACCATCCCGCCGACTGGTGCTGGCGGATCGGTTGCGTTAGCACCTGATATTGCAATTCCTGCTTTGCGGTATATGTACGGAACTTACGGCGGTAAAATATTGGGTAAATATGGGTTTAAGGATGCGTTCAATCTTGATACGAATATTTCCCTCGGTGGATGTCAGACATGGCGGACTGACGAGTATATCGGAATCGATGAGGGTGCGATCATGCTCATGATAGAGAATCACCGCAGTGGAATGGTGTGGCGCGAATTCATGCAGAATCCGCACGTAAGGCACGCCATGGATGAAGCGGGATTTGTGCCAGCGATAAGAGGTGACATCAACGGTGACTGTGCGCTCACACCAGCAGACGCTGCGATTGCGCTCCAGCTGGCTGCCTGCGGCGAATGCGCTACCACCATCACGATCAACGTTCGCCGCATGACCCGGCACAATCTCGATTGCGAGATCGCAGATGTGAGCGGAGACGGACAGGTCACTTCTCTTGACGCGCTGATGATCCTGCAGATGGC
>QMVM01000245.1 GCA_003661105.1 Methanosarcinales archaeon
AAAGACTTGATTATGCAGTTATGCGGATGTTCTTGCGAAAATGTTAAAGATATGATCGATTCAAATGGTATTACAAAAGTCATCGATTCTTAAAATGATCTCCAAAACCAAATTCGGAATATACGGCGGGCAGTTCATCCCTGAGATCCTGATGCCAGCCATAGAAGAACTGACAGCAGGGTACGAGAAGTACAAGAACGACCCGGAATTCGTAGCCGAGCTTGCCCGATACCTCGCAGACTTCGCGGGCAGGCCCACACCACTATACTACGCGAAACGCCTGAGCAATGCGTACGGCGTCAAAATCTATATCAAGCGAGAGGATCTCGTGCACGGCGGCGCGCATAAACTGAACAATACGATAGGGCAGGCGCTCCTTGCAAAGTATATGGGAAAGACGCGGATCATCGCAGAGACAGGAGCCGGGCAGCACGGAACCGCGGTTGCGATGGCTGGCGCAAACCTCGGAATTCCGACCGTGGTCTACATGGGCTCTGTCGATATGGAACGCCAGCGGATGAACGTCTACCGGATGCAGCTTCTCGGAGCGGAGGTAATTCCTGTGGAGTCGGGATCAAAGACGCTTAAGGATGCGATCAACGAGACGCTCCGTGACTGGGTCGCAACTGTCGGGAACACGTATTATATCATCGGCTCTGTCGTCGGTCCCTATCCGTATCCTGTGATCGTCAGGGACTTCCAGACGGTTGTGGGGAATGAAGCGAAGGAGCAGATCATGCGTGCGGAAGGACGGCTGCCGGATTCGATCGTTGCATGTGCAGGCGGGGGCAGCAACGCGATCGGTGTGTTTTATCCATTCATAGACGACGCGGACGTTAATCTATTCGCGGTTGAGGCGGGAGGCAGCAACCTCAAGGTTACCGAGAAGACCGCGTACCACTCGGCATCACTCTCTGCCGGTGAACTCGGATCGCTTCACGGCGCGATGACAAAGATCCTGCAGAATAAGTACGGGCAGATCCTCGAGTCCTCCTCGATTGCCGCGGGTCTCGATTATGCCGGCGTCGGTCCTGAACTCGCGTACCTTGCGGATATCGGCAGGATCACGCCTGCGAATGTCAGCGATGACGAGACGCTTGATGCGTTCTTCGAGCTCTCGAGGCTTGAAGGGATCATCCCCGCGCTTGAATCGGCACACGCTGTTGCGTATGTCAAGAAGGCGGCAGAGAGTGGCGAACTCGGGGATGTTGTTGTGATCAACCTCTCAGGCAGAGGGGACAAGGATGTGTACTCTGTTGCGAAGCGGGAGGGATTTTGAGCGAGGATGTCTTCCTACTTCGATCCCCGCACCTTCCCCTCGCACGGATGCTCCCCTGTCGTGCAGAACTCTTCAAAATGTTCAAGCCACTGAGGGTACTCTGGTGCAGTCTTCACAAAATTTACCAGATTTTTGATCTGTTTCGTCGTTATTGAGTGCAGTTCATGCTCCATTGTACATGCGTCCTTCTCTGCAATCTGTTCAGGAATACTTATGATCTTTAGGAATGCTTTAATGGTATCGTGTCGATCCTTCACGATTAACGCAATCTCCCGCCCCCGTTCGGTCAGTGTCACGCCATCATATTTCCGGTAAATAACAAACTTTTTTCCATCAAGTTTTTTAACCATCTCGATAACGCTTGGCGGTTTAACATCCAGAGTAACTGCGATGTCCTTTATTCTGGAATGTCCCTTCTCTTCAGTGATATTGAGGATCGCTTCAAGGTAATCCTCAGCTTTTCGGGATAGCATGATTAGTATTAGGGCAACCTATTACCTTTAACATTTTCGTTAACCAAAAAAAATCATGAAATGAATTGGAGCCCCTTCGATGTCAGGACATACATCGCCATCCCATGACCGGTGTCAGCGCCGCTGCACTGACACTGTTCGCATAGATTCGAGGTCGAGCAGGAGCAGTGCATGTCTGCCTGCTCCAGATACTGCTCGTCCACCAGGAATTCGATCATCGCAAGGAGCGTGGACCGGTTCATGGAAAGCTCCTTAACGATCGTATCAATGGTGGTTCCGTTCTCGATTCTTGACAGAACCTCATCCATTCCGCTCATGATGAATTCCCGCTCCCCTCTTCTCCTGACGCTCTCTTGCGGATATAATAGATCACCACAAGTGAGAACGGCAGCAAGAGTACGGATGGCGCATAAGGAGGTGCGTACGCTGCAATAAAGTCCGGAAGCGTGTTGAACCATGGTCCGGTTTCCTCATTCCAGCTTGGTATCGATTCCGTGATCATCGCAAAGATGTCGCACCCTGCTACGACCCAGATCAGGATGCTTCCCATGACAACCTTTGCAAACTGGTGGATGTCATCAAAGTTCCTGATGCCTGAAAGGTAGAAGAGTCCTGCAAAGAGCACGATGATCCCGCCCCAGCCGCCTCTGAATATGTCGCCTGGTATCTCAAGGAACCCTCTGTACGCAAACTCGCTTCCGCTGGCTGTTACGAGCAGGTCTGCAAGTCCGAATGCTGTTGTTACGATGCCGAGTAGGGCAAAGTAGATCCTGCCACCGGAGGATTGTTTAACCATCTATGCCACCCCCAGAAGTATACCTATCAGGTGTATCAGTCCGCCATAAGTGAATACAACCACTGTAAGAACAGCCAGTGCTCCAAGCAACTCTTTCCATCCCTCTTTTAGCATCATCGCAAACGTTGCAACGCACGGGAAGTAGATCGAGACGAGCACGACGGCTGTGATCATCTGGTATGGCGTCATAATATCACTTATTGCGTCGAGTTGCGCAACCGCAAGGTCTTTTCTTAAGAACGCAGCGATGAGCGGACCCGCAGTCTCTTTTGGCACGCCGAACCATCCGACAAAGACCGGAGCGAGCGCATCACCCAGGAACCGGATGACTCCGAGCTGGTAGAGAACGCCCACGATAGCACAGCCGAGTAGTACGAAAGGGATCGCAACCACAAAAAAGCCCCTGACCCTGCCGCCCACCTTCTTTCCGATATTTGAGAGCAGCGGTCTCCGGTACGGCGGCACATCGATCAGAAACTCAGGAGCTTTTCCCGGAACGATCTTGTTTAGGATATAGCCGAAGATGAAGTACCCGATAATGAGATAGAGCAGAATCCAGCCCATAAGATCTGGCATCATACCCTGCATGATACTGATCTGTGCACCGCATGGGATGAATATGGCAAGGAGCGTCATCATGATGAACCGTTGTTTCTTCGTTTCGAGAATTCTTGTCGCAGCAACACCGGGCACATTGCACCCGAGCGAGAGGATTGTCGGCACGATCGCATATCCGTGCAGACCGACCCTGTGCAGCACCGTGTCGAGAAGAACAGCAAGTCGTGGCATGTATCCGATATCCTCAAGAAGCGCAAGCATCAGATAGAATATGATTATCGCAGGCAGGACGACACCGACTGCAACGAATAGCCCTGATGTCAGGACGCCAAACGACTCCAGACAGTTACTGGAAAGCACGAACTCTCCGCTTTCGATTCCGCCTGCATCGACCATAATGGCATATAGCCAGCCACCCTGCCCCGGGAATGCCCCCTGTAGCCATGGCAGCCAGTACGCATCAAAGAGTCTGACAAAGAATCCGTCTGTGAAAAATCCTGCAAACGAACCGAATACGCTCCAGAAACCGTACATAATCGCGATCGCAACAGGGATGCCGGTCATCGGCTTTATCGTGAGTTCCCCGATAGCATCCATTAG
>QMVM01000246.1 GCA_003661105.1 Methanosarcinales archaeon
ATGATCTCGACCAGACGCGCCGGAGATAGCTCATCCAGTTTCACAGCGTCCGGATGTTTCTTCGGGTCTTTTGTGTATATACCGTCTGTGGATGTAGCATCGATCAAGAGGTCCGCGTGAACGTACTCCGCAAGGATTGCTGCAACCGCATCGGTCGTGTGTCCTGGGATTGTACCACCCATAACAACGATCCTTCCGGAGAGCGAAGCAATGCTTGCATCTTCCTGCGTCTCAGGAGGAACAGGGTATGCGGCACTTCCGAGAGCAGCAATCAGGAGGCGGGCATTTAATCTGGTGACTGCAATCCCGAGCAAATCGCAGAACGCTTCATCCGCATCGAATGTGCGTGCCATTCCGATGTAATCGCGGGCAGTCGCACCGCCTCCGACCACGACAAAGACCGTGTGGTCCGATCTCAGATCCCGAAGTATCCTCGCATACTCTGTGAGCCTATCCCGATCATGGTCGATCACTGAACCGCCAATCGAGAGGACAAGAATCATATATCAGCCAAAGAGGATGCCCGAGATCTGCTTCATCGACCGCTCGCTGACCTCACTTAAGATGGTGTCGAATGTGTAATCCAACCTGACAGTCTTATCCTCAGTTTCAAGGACGATTCCACCTATGCATTCGACATTACCTGCGTATTCGAGTTTTGTCAGTTTAGCTTCAAGCAGTTCATCGCACAATCCCTCAACGATCGGTTGATCTTGTCTACTTGAGTATACTCGAGTGGCTTCACCACTATGCTCCAGGATGAGCGACCTTAGGAGGGATTCGATGTCCAGTTCATGTAGGCGCTCTGCGGTCTGCTTCTGGGTCTCGTCCAGTACACCTTTGCGCGTATTAAGCAGCATCCTTCTCACCTCGAGATTTGCGCCAGAGATCTCCTGCTTCCTGATGCGCGTTGCCTCTTCTTCAGCAGATGCCACCTTCTCGCCCATGATCCGCTCGCCTGTGCGCTTCGCCTCCTCGATGATCGAGGATACCTCGCTATCACGTTCGGCAACGATAGCAGATACCTCGGCTTCTGCGCCCTTCAGGATGTCGGAAACTACGTTTTCCAGACCCATGATCACAATAGCATCATGATCGCAATAACGAAACCGAAGATAACGATCGTCTCTGGAATAACGGTCATGATAAGACCCTTGCCAAAGAGTTCCTCTTTCTCGGTAAATGCCCCGACCGCTGCGGAACCGATATCCTTCTCTGCAAGACCCGAGCCAAGACCCGCGAGTCCGACTGCGAGCCCTGCGCCGATTGCGACTAAGCCTGCCTGATTTGCCAGTATCTGATCAAGTTCTGCTGTTGCTATATCTATTACCATTTTTTATTCCTCTGTGTATATTCTTTTGTATCCGAATGGATTGTATATTCTGCCCCCGCCTTCGTAGAACTTAGTAAAGAATTCTACGTACTGCAGCCTGAGTGCATGCAGTCCGGGCGCGATTATGCTCAGTGCGGTATTGAGCCCATGTCCGAGTATGAATATGATCACGGCAACGACTATGAAGAGCCCGCCGCTTTCAAACATCATTCCTGACATGATATTGACCGCTGTTGCGATACCGATCGACGATAGACCGACCGCAAGCAACCTTGAGTATGAAAGGATGTTACTTAGGACGGATGGTATCTCGATGATAGCGGTGCCGCCCTCTCCTGCGACCAGCATGATGACTGCAAGGACGAATATGGCTGCGCCCGGCAGCATACTCGGGACAACTCCCATCACTCCGAAGAGGAGAAGGAATATGCCAACTTGTAGTATGATCCATGCGATCTTTTCGAGTACCGCCGCTTTCATTCCGTGCTTCACAAGTACATTTCGGAACCCGGCGATAAGTCCTATGTTGATATGTATCACGCCGATTAGGAGGGTCAGGACAAGAAGGGTGGTTACGAGGTGCGTCCTGTGGATTGGATATGTGATATGCTCACCACCCAGACCCGCAAAGAGCGTAATGGTTTCCCACCCCGGAATCAAGCCCGGGTGCCCATGAAGCCCTGCCAGCGGGAATCCAAGGAATTCTGCGTATAATATCCCGAAGATTAACGTAACTATGTTACAGTAGATCAGAACTGTGAAAAGCGAGTTCCATCCGTCCCCGTGTAGTTTTGACCTTCCATAAAGAGATATCCCGAGTAGTATCAATCCGTACCCGATATCTCCAAGAATCATCCCGTAAAATAGCGGGAATGCGATGAACACAAAGGTAGTTGGATCGATCTCGTGGTATTTCGGGCGGGCATAGAGATTCATGACCGCTTCCATCGGCTTCACGATCTTGGGGTTGTCATATTCGATCGGCACATTCGCTTCATCGACTGGCTCTTCCACAATCGTTGCATAAACCCGGTTGTCGGTCGCTTCTTCGACTCTGGATCTCATGGTCTCGAACTCATCATCCGGAATCCATCCATCGATCACGAATGTGTGCTCTGATGTCGCAATGACCAGTGGCGTCTCCTTCTTCTGCGTCTCGATGGATAACAACTCCTCGCTCGCAAGGATGAAATCCTCGTACTCTGCTTTCACCGAGTCGATCTCTGAAGATAGTGACTCGAGATCTTTTGCAAGTGAATCCTGCCTGCTCGTAAGTTCGTTTATCAGATCGTCGGGTGTGCCTGAGATTGCAGGTATCTTGACCTCGCCAAACCCGTATTCGGCTAACAGTTCTGCTACCTGCTCCCTGTACTTGACCGGGACTGTTAGTATGAAAACGCCTGTGTTCCCTGTGATAAACTGATACTCATCCGTGATCCCTGTAAGCCCTGCCCGAACATCCGCTCCTTTCATGACAGTTCCGGCAAAGACATGAAGCGTGTTATACCCTCTGCAGAGGTCAAGATCCACAGGAATCCCGGAAAACGCCTCGATCTCGTGTATCTCTGTCTGCACGTCCTTTAAGTCTGCCTCAATCTGCGATTTTCGCCCCAGTTTCCCTGATACCACGTCGCCAAGTGTTTCGAGCTTCCCTTCGAGTTCGGATGATAGCTGGCGTGCACTGATTGGCTTATGATATGGTTTTTTGATCCCGAGAAAACTCGCGATCGAACGCAGTTTCAAGAGTTTCTTCGAACCCTCATCAGCACCGGATAGCGGCGTTCCGATGTGAAAATAATCATCTCCTACATATTCCTCGATATGCAGTGTATATAGGTCATGTAGTGTCTCGATGGTTGGCTCAAGAACATCCTTGTGCCCGGTCAGGAGAACCTTACTCATCTGCTTCGGTTTTAGCATGAACTACCTTCTCAAATTCGGCGAGTAGCGAATCGACCGCGTCACTGATCTTTCCCGATGCAGTCTCCAAAAGCTTATTCGCGTCGCTTCTTCCCTGAAGAATGATCTTCTGGCGCTCTTCTGATATCTGCTCTCTTGCAGTCTCCAGCAGATGGTTTGCATGGTCATTGGCGCGCTCCTCTGCAGCACTTACAATCTTGCGCGCCTCATCCTTTGCAGCCACAACCGCCTTTTTCCGGTCTATGTGGGCCTGTTCGACCATCGCATTGGCATCTGCTTCTGCCTGTTTGATCTGTCCAAGGATTTCGCTTTCACTCATTGATTCTCTCACTGGTATGCGCGTATTGATAAAACCTTCGCATCATATATCGACCGAACCTGTAAACACACTTCTGAATTCATCGCATATCGCGACCATTG
>QMVM01000247.1 GCA_003661105.1 Methanosarcinales archaeon
CCCGCTTCTTCCTCCCCATCATCTAAATCAAAATCCAGATCAAAATCTTCATCTTCGGCTTCGGCTTCGGCTTCAACGGTGGACAATTCTTCAACTTCTTCGCCCAGGTCAAGATCAAGATCCAAATCAAAATCTTCATCTTCATCTTCGGCTTCGGCTTCAACGGTGGACAATTCTTCAACTTCTTCACCCAAATCAAGATCAAGGTCCAAATCAAAATCTTCATCGCCGCTTGTTTCAGAATCAATGGTAGTCAGATCCTCCTCAAGATCCAGATTATCAAATTCGTCCAGATCAAAATCCAACCCCAGATCATCTTCCGCCGCCGCGTCCCCAAGGTCAAGATCAAGATCCAGGTCCAGGTCATCTTCAACGGTGGCTTCGGGCGAAGCGTCTTCCGTCAAATCCAGATCTTCAAATCCATCCAAATCCAACCCCAGATCATCCGCTTCAACTGTTGATGCTTCTTCAAAATCATCTTCGTCCAGATCCAGCTCAAAATCATCCGCCTCGGCCTCAACTTTTGACGCTTCCTCGGTCGGCCTTTTTGTTTCTTTTTCCGATTTTTTTTCTAAATCGAACTCATCCAAATCAGTATCAACACCTCCTTCCGCATCAAACACCATTTCTTCCGGTTCAGCGATATCTTGAAGTGCTTCCTCACTTTCCATTTCAATATCATCATCCTGCTGAACCCCATCATCTTCAAAATCTAAAAAATCGATCTCATCATCTTCTATTGTTTCACCTGAAAGTTCTATTGTTTCACCTGAAAAATTTTCCTCTTCTGCCAACGCATCTATCTCCAAATCATCAAGCCCGGGCAACTCTTCATCCAGTTCCGATGTTGACGCCAGATCATCAAGCGATATTTCTTCATCCGCCTGATCAATATCGTCAAAAGATAAATCCTCGGAATCATCTTCTACTGTTGCTTTTGCACCCAGATCCGTAAAAGATAAGGCATCGGAATCATCTTCTACCGTTGCTTTTGCACCCAGATCTGTAAAAGATAAGACATCGGAATCATCCGCCTGATCAAGATCGTCAAAAGACAAAATCTCGGAATCATCTTCTTCTTCCAACAATGCGTCAAAATCGAGCTCTTCTTCAGCCGTTGCCCCAGACGCTATCCCAGACGCCAGGTCATCCAGAGAAAGGATATCGTCATCATCCTGCAACAATTCCGACATCATCACTTCAGGCTCTTCAGGCCTTTCTTCCATATCATCAAACAAAGCATCCGAGGTAGTAAACAGCTCTTCTGAAGTTGCCACCCCTGAAGTATCCATTGGTATCTCATCTGTTTCCAGTGATATTTCTGATTCCAGGTCACTGAATTCATCGTCAAATCCATCGCCCAAAACATCATCTATTTTTGCTTCAAGGCTTTCATCTATTGAAAAATCAGTTGATTTTTCACCTTCCGGAGAATTCGGATAAGCGATAAATACTTGCTGGCATTTAGAACACCTGACTGTTGAACCTGTTTCGTTGATTAGGCTGGTTTTAACTTTAAAACTTGTACCGCAAGCCTCACAGGTAATAATCATTTTCTTTCCTCACTGGTTATAAATTTAGGTGATAAAGTGCCGGCAAATTTCTGTATTTTTCTGCATAATCAAGCCCATACCCCACAAGAAACCCACCTTCAACTGAGTAACACACGTAATCTGCCTTACAATCAACTTCACGGCGCTCATATTTATCAATAAACGTACAAACCCGAATACTTTTAGGATTAAACGCTTCCAGGTATTTAATAAATTTTGTCATGGTCAAACCGGTATCGATAATATCTTCCACGACCAAAACATCTTTACCTTTCAACTCAGAAGAAATATCACTTCGCAATTGAATATCACCGGATGACGAATCTCTATTTCCGTAACTTGAAAATTGAATAAAGTCAATCTCAACCGGAATCGTTAAACGTCTTGCAAGATCTCCTAAAAATATAAATGCCCCTTTTAGTACGCCAATTAATATGAGCCGCTTGTCTTTGTAGTCGTCAGAAATTTTTTTTGCCATTGCCCCGATTAACTGGTCAATCTCTTCTTCTGTAAGAATTGTAATTAAGTCAGGCATATAATTTTAAAATCGCTGTGTACTATTTTTAACTGATTTTACAAAAGCGCTCAACAAATATGATAAATTATCGCAATAGAACATCCTCGTCCCCCTGAAAGATGGACATCACCACATTAATAGCAAATTTGTTATATATTGAACCTACGCTTTTGTCAATAAATTTACTGTATTCCTGAGACCGATGAATATTAACCCCGATCAAATAAATATTTTCCAGTTTTATATTAATCCGCCCACCTTTTTCTATATAATGATTTTCAAGTGTTACTTCTTGACATAAAAAGGCCGACACCCAGACCTAATTCCGGGTGTCGGCCTTTTTATGTCTACCTCTCGAAAAAGAACCGCCGATGTCGCTTGTTTAAAATTTATCTCTATAAAACGGGTGCTGACCGACACTTAAAAATTCCTGAAAGACCGCACCGTCGCCATTTATTAAGTTCTATAATCCTTCTTTGACAAGCTTTTCGATTAATTGTTTTTGTTTTTTATTTAATGTCTTTGGCATTGCCACATGAACCTCGACATACAAATCACCGGAGCCGCCGCCTTTCATATGGGGAATGCCGTTTCCGGCAAGCCGCAGCTTGCTTTTATGTTTTGTTCCCGCAGGTATTTTTAAACTGAGCTGTTTTCCGGAAAGCGTTGAAACTGAAATCTGAGTCCCAAGCAATGCATCGGTTAATTTTATTTCCCTACTTAAAAACAAATCAAACTCTTTAATTTTAAAATCCGGATCATCCAAAATTTTTGATTTTATATATAAATCACCGGCAGGACCGCCATAAGGACCTGGCTGCCCGCGCCCGGCAAGCCGCAGTTTTTTACCAGTAATCATCCCTTTGGGAATTTTAACGGTTATTGATTCCGTGCCGCCGGATGGATCCTGAAAAGACAATTGTTTTGAAGTCCCGGTGGCGATATCAGAAAGGGTCAGGGAAATCTCATATTCCATATCCGACCCTTTTGACGGTGCGGCCTGCTGCTGTCTGCCGCCGCCACCGCCAAAACCGAACATGGATTCCGGGTTAAACGAAAAGCGCTTTCCGCCACCGCCCATCTTTCTGCCCCGGGAAAAAGAAGCGCCCCCAAAACCAAATTCTTTTAAAATGTCGTCTATATTGGAACCCCTGAAAATATCTTCCTGAGAAAAATGCTGCTGGAAGCCCTCTGAACCGTATGTATCATATTTTTTGCGCTTTTCCGCATCACTTAAAACAGCATAGGCTTCGCTGATTTCTTTAAATTTTTCTTCTTTTGCCTTGTCTCCGGCGGCATGATCCGGGTGATATTTCAATGCCAGCTTTCGGTATGCTTTTTTTATATCACCTGCGCTAGCCTCTTTGCCAACACCCAGACTTTTATAATAATTCTTCTGAGCCATTTTATCGATTACCTGTTTTCTTGGTTAGATTTAAATATTTCCCTAAACCATCTGATTAATACATTAAAATTATAAGACGGGCGGCGAAAATGTCAAGAACCAGAATCGGTTAATCATCCTCTAACTCCTTAAAATTCATACTTAAATGAAATATTTAAAGTTTTTACCCGCAATACAGG
>QMVM01000248.1 GCA_003661105.1 Methanosarcinales archaeon
GTCTATGACCGCGTACTCAAGAAGATTCATCAGAAGCAAATGTCGGGCACACCCAAAACCTTTTTCTCAAACAGTGCCCCCATCCATAACATGGAAGACCATATCGAGTACTCAAGAAACACGTTGATGGACTTCATCAAACTAAAACCAAAAGACATCGAGATCTGCGATGTGACACTCCGCGACGGCGAGCAGGCAGCCGGGATCGCTTTCACTGAGCAGGAGAAGATCGATATCGCACGAAAACTGGATGCTGTTGGTGTGGAGATCATCGAGGCGGGATTTCCGGTTGTATCAAAAGAAGAACTCGAGACTATACGTAAAATTACAAAGCTCGGACTCAATGCAAGGATCTGCTGTCTCGCACGCGCAAAGACATCAGACATCGATGCCGCGCTGGATGCGAATGTTGATATCGTGAGCGTCTTTATTGCAACATCTGACATCCACCTGCGCTACAAGCATCACATGACGATCGATGAGGCAACCGACTGTGCAATCGATGTACTGGACTATGCAAAGGATCACGGGCTTGCGGTCAGGTTTGCTGCCGAGGATGCGACCCGCACGGACATGAGTGTGCTGAAACAAGTCTACCAGATCGCCGAGGCGCACAACGCGGATTACTTGAGCATAGCAGACACAGTAGGGATTCTTGATCCGAGTACCACGTATTTCATGATAAAAGAGATTAAGAAGGCGACAAATACCCCGCTCTGCATCCACTGCCACAACGACCTTGGAATGGCGACCGCAAACACGATCGTTGCTGCGGAAACCGGGGCAACGCAGCTTCATGCCACTGTGAACGGAATCGGCGAGCGGGTCGGGAACACACCGCTTGAGGAGTTGCTCACAGGACTTCTGATACAGTACGGGATCGATAAATACGACCTCTCACAGCTCCTGTCTCTCTCAAAGATGGTGGAGAAGTATTCCGGGGTAAGAGTTGCAAAGACCAAGCCAATAGTCGGCGAAAACGCATTCTGCCACGAATCGGGGATCCATATCGCTGCGATGCTTGAGAATACCAGCACTTACGAGGTATTTTCGCCGGAACTTGTGGGGGGTGGCAGGAACTACATCATTGGCAAGCACACTGGCAAGAAGGCTCTTAAGTTCGTAACAGAGCGGCTCGGCTACGATCTCGATCAGGATCGCCTCTGCACTCTTCTCGATAAGATCAAGGTATGCAGCGAGGCAAAGCACGGGGTTTCATGCGACAGGCTCGCAAAGATGATTGATGAGATGGATTGATGCGAACAGAATGGTGGTAGGATGGGTGACATGAAGTACATAATCCTCCTCGGCGATGGTATGGCAGACGTTCCACTTCCCGAACTCGGCGGAAAGACTCCGCTCGAGCACGCAAACATCCCGAATATGGATTACATCACAAAGCACGGCAGGTGCGGACTTGCACGGACGGTTCCTCCCGGAATGCCTGCCGGGAGCGATATCGCGAACATGTCGGTTCTCGGATACGCTCCTGAGAAGTACTACACCGGTAGAGGTCCGCTTGAGGCTGCGAGTATGGGAGTAACGCTTGAAGAGGGCGAAATTGCGTTCAGATGCAACCTGATAACAGTTGCGGACGGTAGGATCGCCGATTACAGTGCAGGGCACATCACAAGCGAGGAAGCATCCATCCTGATAGCTTCAATCGATGATGCGCTCTCATCGGATCACATCCGCTTCCATGCCGGGATCAGCTACCGCCACCTGATGGTGACGGACGGCATCGGCGCATCAGCAGTATGCACGCCGCCGCATGACGTGCTCGGCGAGCCTGCGGAGTCGCAGATGCCGGAGGGCGAGGACTGCGAGTTACTCTCTGATCTGATACGCGGGTCGGCAGCAGTACTCGATGGGCACCGTGTCAACGAAGAGCGGATTCGCGCCGGGAAGAATCCGGCGACGCATATCTGGCTCTGGGGGCAGGGAGGGGCACCAAGTTTCCCGTCCTTTGAGGGGATGTTCGGGATCACTGGCTCGATGATCTCGGCTGTCGATCTCTTAAAGGGGCTTGCCATCTACGCGGGGATGGATGTGATCGAGGTTCCGGGCGCTACCGGATATCTCGACACGAATTACGCCGGGAAAGCGGATTATGCGGTGAAAGCACTGGAAGACCATGATTTTGTATACGTACATGTCGAGGCTCCTGATGAGGCGGGACATGCCGGCGACGTTGACGCGAAGGTGCAGGCGATTGAGAGCTTTGATGAGAAGGTCGTGGGACGGGTTCTTGACCGGTGTTCTGACTGCGCGATCATGGTGCTGCCGGATCACCCGACTCCGATTCCGCTCCGGACGCATACCTCAGATCCGGTGCCGTTTGCGATATATGGCAAAGGGCGCGGGGCTGACTCGGTATCAAAGTTTGACGAGCGGTCAACGGCGGAAGGGTCCTACGGGGTGCGGATCGGGAGCGATCTCGTGAGGATGATGATTGAGGGCTGAGGATGTGTTTCCGAGCGGAAGATTTTTACAAGATGTCCAGAGAACGGTGGACGTGATTATAGACAGCAAGTATGTTCGCTTGTGATAGCCTCCCGAAGCCACCATTAAAGAATGGTGATACGAACATAATAATTAATAAGACCTGCAACTATTAATGCCATGGTAATAGGTAATATTTCTTGCAAACGACTCCTAATGCAGTACACAAATTTAGTGGTATATACGATTCCAATATCATTTACTTTGAAATATCCACCCATCTCATCATTCATCCTTAAAATCTCGTTTACAAACCCATTTACATGGATATTGTAATTTTTATCGAAACATTTATCCACGTGCGATATATGCCTTTTTACCGCTTCAATTTGTTCAGATTCCCCATAAAAAATATAATATCGTATCGACAAAGATAACCGGTCCAAAAAGTCATCAAATTTTGTATTTGAAACGGAAAAAATACTTAGATCAATCCCGCGTATCAATAAATTCTTTATACCCTTAATCGCACTATCATACTCCCATGAAACCGGATAGATCTCATACATGCTTTTATAGTTCTTTATTTCATCATTCTTGTTTTCTGCTAATTTTTCTATTGCAGAAAGCGCGCGTTCAAAAGATATTTTTATTCTGTGCCCCACCACCAATTGATACACTCTTACGAGGAGGGGGATAAATAAAACTATAAGTACTAAAAGCCATAATAATATGTACACCGCTCCAAAAAGCTGCCGAACTATAGGGGATGTATAGTCTGAAAACACTACGTCAAGCCACCAATCGGTTGAACGTAATGTCATTAAAAACATAATGACAATACCAAAAAAAACATGCCGCCACACCATATACGGAGAATATGCCAGATCTGTGGAATTTAAAATACATCAAGCATGAGTAACACAATATAAACAACGTAAAAAAAATAAATTGTTCTAAAAAAACATATGGTACCGGCGACGGGAGAGCTGAAGAAGCTTCTGAAAATGGAAAAATTGTACAAAAACAGTTACCATAAGCAACCAGAGACGTTACAACAGATGCGGACAATATCAACACAGTTAGCAGAACAAAGTAAAGAAAGATAAACAAAACAAAATTATAATCAAAGTATCTCCGCATCCATCTTATTATATTCCAAATGCAAACAAATATTTGATCCATTTGTCAGTTTTTCTCCTAAC
>QMVM01000249.1 GCA_003661105.1 Methanosarcinales archaeon
ATCTTAATCATGTAGATCACCTGTTGAGATTTGTATCTCAAACTAAAAAGTAGTTATACGCATACTAAATATGTGCTATGATTCTATCTATAAAAATCGCAGTTTATGGCGGTGCTGAGTATATGCCAGATCATATCCACATCTTCACCGAAGGAATTCCACCCGTCATCCGATTATCTAATGGCGAAATATCTAAAAGGAACCAGTAGATTAGCTCTCTTCAGGGGTTTCCCGAAGCTACGCCAGAGATTCCGTAAAGGGCGGATATGGTCACGGAGTTACTATGTCGGGACCGCGGGAGAAGTGAGCAGCGAAGCTATTAAAAGATATATCGAGAGAGTAGAACATGACTGAACACAACCACTCGGGCGCTATTTCCCCGGCTACTTGTAGCGGGGTCTTCTGCTCCGTAGCTATAGAGGATGAACCACACCAAAAAAGCACTCCAAAATGTCAGAGGTGATGTGTACACCGATCTTGCGACGATGTACTGCTATTCAACCGATGCGAGCATTTATCAGATCATTCCGTCTGCTGTGGTCTGCCCGGTCGATGCGGAAGACGTCCGCGAGTGCGTGAAGGCGGCAAAGGAACTTGGAATTTCCGTCACAGCAAGGGCTGCCGGAACCAATCTTGCAGGAAGCTGCCTTGGTAAGGGGATTATACTGGATATCTCAAAGAATATGAACCGCATTCTTGGCATCGTGGAGAAAGACGGGGAGTTCTTTGTGGATGTGGAGCCAGGCGCCGTGATAAATGATCTTCAGGAATACCTCGGTGAAAAAGGGTTATTTCTCCCGTCAGACCCGTCGAGCTCTGAGATATGTATGGTAGGCGGAAATATCGGGACGAAGGCGAGCGGAGCTACGTCTGTGAAGTACGGAACCACAGATGATTACGTGACCGATGTGGAGTTCGTATCAGCAGACGGCGAGATCATCGACACCGCCAGAGCAGAGACCATCCCTGGCAGGATATCAGGTGGATTACTCGATCTAAAAAATCAGATACTTGCTGACACGGATACAATCGCACTACTCGAATCGAAAAGAGGCGTAAAGACTGCAAGCGGGTATAATATCAGGGAGATGCTTGACCAGAACAACACCGGCAAGATTATAGCACATCTGATGTCCGGAAGTGTCGGAACGCTTGGCATCTTCACACGAATACGGCTGAAGGTACTCCCAATCGTATCGGGAACGGCTATCAGTGCGATATACTTCAAAAAGTTATACGATGCCGGTGATGCAGTCCAGCACATCAAGAAACTCGACCCCGTAAAGATCGAGATGATGGACTCGACATCTCTTGAAATCGTCCGGGCAGAACATCCCGATATGGGAATACCTGCGAATGCACGTGCGCTCTTCGTTGAATTCGAGGGCGACGACCGAAAATCAAAGATAGACGATCTGGAGCGGATGATTCATGAGCGGTACGACGTCTGTTTAATTTTTTCCGAATCAGATGATGAAGAAGTGCAGGAGAGGGTATGGGCTGTCAGGAAAGCACTCGTCCCGATCCTGACAAACTACGATGAAGATATAAAGCCGGATGCGTTCATCGATGACGTTGCCGTCCGCGTACCTGATCTTGCACCACTGATAAGTGATCTGCACGAGGTCTTTGAGGAGTATGGTATAACTTCGGCAGTTTACGGACACGCAGGATCAGGGAATCTGCATATCAGACCGATGCTAAACTTAAACGACCCAAAAAACATCGATCTGCTGCCTGAACTGGTGAACCGGGTCTACGATGTCGTATTCAAGTATGGCGGCACCATGACCGGCGAGCACGGGATGGGGCGACTCAGGACGATGTTCCTCAAAAAGGAGTGGGGTGAGTGGATATATGGTTACATGCAGCAGATAAAGGAGATTTTTGACCCTGACGGCATCCTGAATCCTGATGTAATCTTCAGCGACAGACAGATCACGGATGATATAAAATACCCCACCGAATATATAAATAAATTTGAAAAAAAGTGCATCAACTGTGGATACTGCAAATCAGTCTGCCCGATATCGACCACGCTGAAAGGGGAATCGGGTTCGAGGTCGTTTCTACAGCTTGCAAGGTTCCGAAAACTCGAAAATCCCGCGCATGGCGAGTCGCGCCGTTCCGAAAAGATGCTTGGCACATGTCTCGGCTGTCTCCGGTGCGCGACCAGATGTCCGAGCCATGCGAGTATTGGGGAACTGCTCTTTTCCCAGAAGACCCCGCCCCTTTATACCAGACAGGCGATGCGCACGTGGGCATCTAATTACAACCGATTCGATCGGTATGCACGGTTCTTCGGGAGAATCGGAACTCCTGCGGCAGGACTGCTCTTGGGGAGGGAGCTTCCGAAGATCAGGAGAGCACAGCTGGTACTCGATGAGTGTATTCAGGAACAGAACCCGGATGCGATGAACGTCGCGGTGTTTGTGGGGTGTGCATCATCGCTCTTTGACGACCGTGTTGCCGAATCGATGATCAGGGTGCTTACAAAGAGCGGTTTCAACGTCTTCATCCCGGAGCAGCAGTGCTGCGGGCTTCCGATGATCGAGGAAGGGATGTACGATCTGGTAAAGGAGACCGCAAGTGCGAACGTCGCCACATTTGCTGACGAGAGATACGACGCAATCGTGACCTCGTGCGCCTCGTGCACCATGATGCTTAAGAAATTCGGGGAATTGCTGGAAGGGGAGGAACTGGGCGACGCCGCGGCGCGGGTATCATCGATCACATACGATATCGGAGAGTTTCTTGCAAAGCATCTCGACGATGGCATGTTGTCGGGAAAGAAACTTGATATCCGTGCAGCATATCACAATCCCTGCCATCTCGCCGCGGCTGGTGTTGTGAACGGGGGCGGGATACTTGCGAAGGTTGTATCCGAATTTGTCGAACTCGTGGATGGATGCTGCGGCGGGGCTGGCACATATAGTTTCTTGCATTCGGATCTCTCTATGAGGATATTCGAGCGGAAACTTGACGACATTCGAAAGATCGATCCTGATGTGATTGTCACCACCTGTCCGAGTTGCGAACTCCAGTTCAGGCATGGTCTCAAGAGGAAGGGGGTGGACTGTGAGGTGCGGAATATTGTCGAGATTCTGGACCGGTATTATGATTTGAACCGGGTTTGAGGTTTACGCCGTATCCGAATCTGGTTTCATCTGCTGTGGTGTAGTAACCCATCAGTTTCGTCATGAAATATGTATTTTATACGTTGACTATATTTTGGTAGATAATAAAAACTTCCCTTCAATTCTCGATTCCGAATACTGCAAGTAGTGGGGCTGAATAGGACATATCCTCGCTAATAATTCCCGAGGTCGAGCCCGTGTTTATCGTGCCCGGGTAAGCCGTGGATGAACGGTAAGGTAGAAGACTTCAACGGGGACTTTGGGGTGAAGTTATGGGAACAAGAACAATAGACCGATCTGAAACACATCCGGAGTGGGGCGAAAATTTTCCTGATGCGGCACAATAATCGCTAGGACTGGAAGTATCGGAAGACTGATTTGGAGGCCATACCGCATCGCAAACTTCCGGAGGATTTTAAGATCGGTGCGAACGGTCTGCCGATTACCGAGGACAAAGTGCACTTTATACGGCAGGTGAAAGAGGGCAGGGCAATCAGCGTACTC
>QMVM01000250.1 GCA_003661105.1 Methanosarcinales archaeon
GGATAAATCAAAACTCATCCGATACAAAAACTCTCATAAGTGGGGATGTCAGCACCACACGGCACGACAGTCCCGCGCTCTCTACTGACGTCCGATGTTCCGCCCCCGCATCGTATCACGTGCACAGCAGCCGCCTTAACCGACACGCAGACAGGGCTGCCAGCAGAAAGCTCCATCCACTGTGCTGTGTATTGTTTCGTGATCAGCGATAACGATGATGCGGGCAGGCATCATCCCGATCACAGAATTAATCAATGATGTGGTCGCAGTGGTTAGTACCATGTTCCCGAAGATCCGAATGCGCAGACTACGACAGCCAGGGATACGAAATCTCGTAACCGAGACACGGCTTTCACGAGATGACCTGATCTGCCCGATATTCGTGGATGAGACTATCGAAGAGCCCATAGAGATTGGGTCCATGCCGGGTCAATACCGTTTTCCACTGGATACGGTTGCGGATGAGGCAAAGAAGATCAAGGATCTCGGAATTCCGGCAATCATCCTCTTCGGGATACCTGAAACGAAGGATGAGGAAGCTATGAGCGCGTATGATGATGATGGCGTCATCCAACAGGCGGTGCGGAGTATCAGGTCAGGAACAGACGGTTTGATCATTGTAACCGATGTCTGCCTGTGTGAGTACACCACGCACGGGCACTGCGGCATCGTCGATTATGATAGGGAAACAGTACTCAACGACCCGACACTCCCGATCCTCGGGAAGGTTGCGGTCAGCCATGCCCGCTCAGGCGCTGATATTGTTGCGCCGTCAGGCATGATGGACGGCATGGTACGCGCGATCAGGACTGCGCTTGACATCGACTGATTTGCAGACACCCCGATCATGTCATACTCTGCCAAGTACTGTTCATGCTTCTATGGTCCGTTTCGGGAAGCCGCAGACTCGGGATATGCATTCGGAGACCGCGGCGGGTACCAGATGGACCCTGCAAACTCAGATGAGGCGCTCAGGGAGGTGGAACTGGACATCGCGGAGGGTGCGGATATCGTGATGGTGAAGCCAGCGATGCCATATCTCGATATTCTCTACCGGATCAAGACCGCATACCAGATGCCGACTGCTGCATATCAGGTGAGCGGCGAGTATGCGATGATTGAGGCAACCGCAGCGAGGGGGTGGCTCGACCGTGATCAGGCGATCTACGAATCGCTGCTCTCGATCAAGCGTGCAGGCGCCGACATGATTCTTACGTACTTTGCGAAGGACGCTGCACGGATGCTGCAAGATGCTATCGATCCTGATGAGGGGTAAGGGGCGGGTGAAGAACTCGAAGAACTCATGGAAAACGATTCTCATGATCAGGTGCGCTCGGATTACCGATGGAGCCTCGGTTCTGAATTCAGACCGAGCATGCGAGGCGCAAATCCCCACTCTCGATTGAACCTGTAGGCGTGGACGTGCTCTGCAAAGGATGCTGCGCGAGGATTTTTGGGCGCAAGCATCGCCGATTAAGAATGGAGCGGTTACCCGCCCCCCTCGCGGCTTTCTCATAAAAATATACCAATCCTCTCCTACATTCTGCCACGTTTCCTCGGTCGACTTCCCGCATATTTGAGTTGAGAAAAATCCCAAATTCCTGTGGTTTCAAGCGACTGGAGTTGAGCTATTATAGTTTTGTGATTTGATATATGGCTAAAAGTAGCGTACAGTATAATATTCAATGGCACGATCGTATAGCTTCTATGCCTAACTTTAATAGTAGAACTATTGGCGAAATAGGATCTGGACAAAAAAAGTCTGTTGAGCGTAACACGGAATTGTTGATCAGCGATGGCACTGATGTCATGAATTTCATCGAATTATTAGGCGATATAAATGATCCTCGTGATAACAGAGGGAAAAGACACGAACTATCCTTTGTTCCTGTAACCACCATGGCAATATTGAGTGGTAAGAACCAGGTTTCTGAAATTCACCGCTATATCAGTAACAAGATCAAGTGGCTATGAAAAATTTTCGATCGTCCGAATGTCAAACCGGTCTCACGTGCACAATTGCCACGAATTTTGACTATTGCGGATTGGGAAGAGCTTAATGCGGTTATCGAGGAGTTTTTTAGTGCAACGGTTGAAAACATCAACGGCGAGTGGATTGCTATCGATGGGAAAGTTCTCAGAGGAACAATCACAGACAACGATAATGAGACTTGGTACGTAAAAGTCTCAAAAACAGTGGCAACAGCCGCCGTTCTGAAACTGTTAATTAGATCAGACAGTTCAGTAGATCATCCAAAAATAATGAGCATTTAATATATAATACAAGATCACAATTGTAGTAACATACTCTCTTAACTGCTAAGAAGTCCATAGAACTCCAGACCAACATCAGCATTTCCTTCGCATAATATAAGACAGTTTCCACTCGTTTAGGCTGCAAGGATTCCCTTGTTCTGCTAAATTACGGATACGTTGTATGCCTGCGATAAAATCGGAGATTAAATTCCGTAATCAACCGCATCCGCCGCCCGTTGTACATATCTTATTTTCAGCCTTACCGATGATCTCGAACGCTCCCAGCACTGCGAAGCAGGTCATGCACGTTTTTTATTATCTTCTGGAATGGGATCGGAAAACCACAGAGGACACAGAGAAAACAGCAACTCTCTGTGCCCTCTGTGCCCTATGTGCCCTATGTGCCCTATGTGCCCTATGTGGTTAATCTTCTTCGCCACAATCTGGGCCCCCAGAAAAAATTAAAAAGTCTCTAATTTTTGGTGTACGCTTTCGGTGCAACACTTCCATAAGCTTCACACCCCTAACCAATCATTGCGCATCAGCATATCGATTTTCGTACTTATCGTGCGATTTATGGACGATTTCCGCACCATAATGTTATATACTCGCAATACCTATCACCCTAACCGTAAACTATTAAAGGTTTGCGCGAACCATATACCAATGGTGGAGGTCTCTGTAATGGCAACAAAAGACGAACTTGAAGCGAACTTTAAGGGCGAAACATCAGAAGTCGCACTCTATCTTGCAATGTCAAAGCAGGCGGAGCGCGAGGGACACCACACCGCAGCCATGTACTTCAGGCAGGTTGCGATGGATGAAGCATGGCATGGCGCAGAGGTTGCAGAACTTCTCGGCATGATCGGCGACACTAAGGCAAACCTTGAGATGATGCTCGAAGGCGAGACCATGGCTGAAACCGAGAAAGCGGACGCTGCAAAAGCTGCCGAAGCGGAAGGTAACATCAACGCGGCACGGTTCTTTGAGCGAGCGTCCAAAGACGAAGCCCGGCACAAAGCAGGGCTGAAAGGAATTCTCATGCGATTTGATGCGCATGGGTGGTAGTATCCGATAGGTGAATAGAAATGAAAGCAATAATTGAACAAACAAAGTGTACAATTCCTGAATTTAGGCAACATAGGTGGTAAGAATGGCTGAAAAGAAAAACGACATACCAGAGAAGGGAGCAGTCGTGCAACGAGACCGAGAGACTTATGCGATAGCGCCGGACACTCCGGCAGGCGTGGTATCGCCAGATACCCTGCGAAAGATTGCGGATGTTTCCGAGAAGTACGGGGCGGCCGCGATAAAGATAACAAGCGCGCAGCGGATGGTTATTGTGGGCTTGAAGGAAGAAGACATCGATAGTGCATGGAA
>QMVM01000251.1 GCA_003661105.1 Methanosarcinales archaeon
CTTTCAGCTTTCAGCTTTGAACTTTCAGCTTTGAACTCTCCATGCCCCTTGCCCCTTGATATTCTTTCACTTATGGCATCTATGGAACAAAAATGGACAGCAAGGATAGGGGCGGAAACAATACCCCACCAGATAATCATTCGAGTTGACTTAAAGCCTGCGAATAGAAAAGCAAAAAGCAAAATGGCCTCAGTAACCGTAATCCTGCGTTTGCTGTATTTGAGAATAATACCGCTGATAACAATGGAGATAATAAAGCAAAAGCCACTAAAATCATTCATGGCTGTTGCCCGCCATTCTGTAGAGCGCCCCTGTGAGGTTGATGCATTAGCCCACATATCCCACCAAATATCTATCCCATAGGGATTTATCAGTGTTACGGAAACCAGGAGTATTAATAAAAACAAAAGCTTTTTTAGTCTTGATTTTTTTATCAGGTCCTTGTTTTTTTCCCTGTCAAAGTATTTCTCAATGGCCTCTCCCACCAGAAAAATCCCTACAAGAATAATTCCCAGAGAAAAACTGCTATGAAGATTGACCCACAGAATCATCAAGAGGGACAATAAAAAAATAGAGGAACCTTTTATATTAGCTGTCCTGTAGAGGTGACTATAGAAAAAAGCAAAGATGGGAATTGTGAATATCTGGGGGCGAACACTCCAATTTGTGATTCCAAGTGCTATTGTAAAAAAAATGAATATAAGACTAATTCTATAATTTTTTGTTATATTCCAGATAAAGTAATAAATAATTGTTATGGTGATGAGCAGTAAAATGGTCTTTAAAAAGATAAATAATTCCAGATCACCTATTTTCTCACAAAACGCGAAAAATACCTGAGACAGCCAGCCTGAATTGATATAATGGAGTCCGTGATAGGTATGGGTAAAAAGATCCTGACTTAAAATGGCCTTGCTTTCCAGCATCACTTCGCCGGATTTGATAAAATGACCAAGATCAGGAAAGCTTATATTACTTGCCAGGCATATAGTGATTACGATCCAGAAGGGAAGTATGCGGTAAATGGTCTTTAGTCTGAAGATAGTGGGTATTTGTTCTGTTCTCACGAAAAGATAGGCCCCCTCATTGCCACCTAATTTGTTTCTCGGATATCCTATCCTCCTATATCGGACAAAAAGGGGATATTCTGAAGCATGAAGGCCAAATTTCCAATTTTAGTGTTCTGTGAACGTTTGCTCTATTTTATGCCCTCCTCTCTCTGCTCCCTGCTTCTTACCCTGTCAGCTTTCACCTTTGAGCTTTTAGCTTCTAACCCTGACCCTTGCCCCATATAGGCCACAAAGCGGTAGCTGCTTCATCAATGTTCTTGATCAAATAATTTTTTCGCATGATTATTAAATCCCTTAACATTAGAAAGGGATCTTTAAAAATATTTACTCGTGAGTCAGGAGAATTGATCCATCGAACAGGGACTTCTTTTACTGTGTATTCACTTTTTTTTGCCAAATAAAGGAGTTCCGCATCAAATCCAAATCCGTCAATGGTTTGTTTTTTAAACAGGGACCTGGCAACCCCTCCCATAAACAGCTTGAACCCGCATTGGGTATCCTTGATTTCAGTGACTGCTAGAAAGCGCACCAGTCTATTAAACACCTTTCCCATACATTGCCTATACCAGGGCTGCGGCAGAAGGATTTCTGATTCCGGCAATGCCCTGGAACCAATAGCTATTTTATGCCCTGTCTCAATCCACACTTTGAGCTTATCCAACTCTTCGATGGGAGTAGAAAGATCGGCATCGGAAAAGATAATCAGTTGTCCTTTGGAACTTAGGACACCTCTGCGCACAGAGTATCCTTTTCCCCGATTGCCGTTATTTTTCAATAACCTGATACAGGAAACTTCTTGAGCTATTTTCCTGACCAAGGCAGTGGTGCCATCCGTACTTCCGTCATCCACAACAATTATTTCATACGGATAACCCCTTTCCAGTAAATATTCACTTATCTTTCTGAGAGTTCTTCCGATTCTTTTTTCTTCATTATAGGCAGGAATAACTACGGAAAGATAGATATAATTCTTCATGCCTAACTCCTTCCCATCATGGCAACTCCTATACAGATAAAGAGTATTCCTGCAATCCTTAAAGTAGAAACATGCTCATTAAATATCAGCCAGGAGGCAAAAATAACAAATACGTAACCCAGACTGAGCATAGGGTAGGCAAAGCTCAACTCAACCCTGGAAAGGACAGCGAGCCAGAGGACCATGGCCGTTGCATAAAGAACCAGACCAAAAGATACATAAGGAGTGAAGGTGGCCTTTATCACGTCAATGCCTATATTGGTAGGGCCGGACAGCAGCATTCCCTTTTTCAGGGAAAGCTGACCAAAGGCCCCCAGGCCCACTGCACTGAGAATCATGACAATATCCTTCATGTTATTCGCACCTTGATTAATGATTTTGATTAGTCCTTTATCTTGCAACAATAAGGCCATGGCTGCTGGCATAAAGACGACGATTGAGTCAGACAAAAAAGGCGTCAGACTGTTTTCGATCTGACGCCTAAACAAGTAGGTTAAAAGCTATTTGGCATTATGTGTTGGCAATCGCGGTTGCAGCCCGATTGAGCGTGGTCGAGGCATTGGTGCCTAAGGTTCTTACTGCGGTAATTATAACCACGGCGATAAGGGATACCAGCAATGCGTACTCAACTGCACTCGCACCTTCTTCATCCTTGAAAAAACTTTTGATCTTATCCATTTTTTTAATCTCCTTTAATATTGTTGTTTTTTAAGTTTTGATTACACTGAAAAAAGTCCTTTTTGAGCCACCACCTCGAAATAGCTATATAAATTTCTCTTAGATCGTCTCCGACTTTTTTCAGTGTAATCAGTTTTTGTTTTTAATTCATGTTTTGACAGTTTTAAAAGCAACACGCGTGCCAACTTTTATAACCTACTGAATTCATGTGGAATATTTTTTTCAACCGGTTTGTGGCAGTTACGCGAAGTATGAAAATATTTATATTAACCGCAGAGGGCGCAGAAAAATATTTAAACCATTCACCGCAGAGAGCGCGGAGAACGCAGAGAGGGAGAGGGAGGGAGAGAGAGAACTTTACGACTTCTATGTTTTAATCGAAGTTTTTTCCGTTGAGTGCCTTTGTTTTTCTATTCAACTAGGGCGGGCGGCGTAAAAATAATTGGCCATGATCATCGTTTCGGCCACCCAAGTCTTTTTTGCTCCCATGAGTTTCAAAAAAGGCAAAAAATTCAGGCACTTCGATACTATAGTAATCTTTCTATGACACTCACTGGCCGAAACGATGATCATGGCCAAATAATTGTATCGGAATGGCACAATAGACTGTTCCGAAACAGAGCAATCCCCTATTCATGCCCCCGAAACCACGCTATTACGGGATAAAAAAAGGCTGTACTGTTCCATTTTGGTTTCCTCTGGATATTTCATATAAGATATGGGCAACAAGCACCGAGTAGGCTGTTCGTCATATAACTGCGGCCATTGGTCCGAAAATTCCTGATTATAACGGATTTGGGGGAGGACCTCGAAAACGTTCCAAAGAAGCTGATATCAAGAGGTTTTGTAGCCAGTTGTCATGATAGCGAAATTGGTTAAGTCGTTCTGCCGGACTTTGGA
>QMVM01000252.1 GCA_003661105.1 Methanosarcinales archaeon
CAATCGCAGCCAGCGGCGCACACGACGACGCAGCCGATGTCAGCGGCGACGGACACGTCACATCCCTTGACGCGCTCACGATCCTGCAAGCCGCAGCCGGGCGAATCGAGTTATAGATTAGTCCCCTGCACCGACCGGATACCGGAGATTCCCGCTTGGACATTATGCGACGATCGCGCCGATTCCGGGCATCGGATCCCGTCGCTTCAAGTGCAATTCGCAGGTCATTCTTTCAGAAGTGTACATCAGAAGTGTACATCCGGGCGATTTGAGCGGGTGGTGATGCACAGGCTCGTCTTGCTGCACTTCTGGAGTTTTATCTCAATACTCGTGCAGAATAATATCATCTTAGTAGATATATATCTAATCTATATTGACAGCAGATAACTAATATTGTTCACACTCATATATACACAAATTACACAGGATTAACACAGAAATCTCGTATAAATCTGTGTAATCCCGTGGTTAAAATCCTAAAAACCACAACTTACCCGAGCATGTACGGTTGTGACGTATGACATAACCCGTAACGGCTGATATGTGTGCAGCGACACTTTTGCCGGAGTCGTCCCGGACCCGGATGAATAACCTTTTTACATCCTCCCCCCAAATTCCGAACTCGGAGAGAATCATGCCAAAAAGAGAAGACCTACATAAGATACTGATCATCGGATCGGGACCGATCGTCATCGGGCAGGCGTGCGAGTTTGATTATTCTGGCACACAGGCGTGCAAGGCTCTGCGAGATGAGGGTTATGAGATCGTGCTCGTCAACTCAAACCCTGCAACCATCATGACAGACCCTGAGATGGCAGACATCACCTACATCGAGCCATTAACGTTCGCAAATCTTGAGAGAATCATCGAAATAGAATTGCCAGATGGGCTGCTGCCAAACCTCGGCGGGCAGACCGGGCTGAATCTCTCAGCATCCCTCTATAAAGCAGGTGTTCTTGAAAAACACGGCGTTACTGTGATCGGAGTCCAGCCAGACGCAATCGAGCGGGGGGAGGACCGTATAGCGTTTAAGGCGACGATGGATAAGCTGGGAATCGAGATGCCAGAGAGTGAACCTGCGTACACGGTCGAAGAATCCGAGAAGATTGCAGATAAGCTCGGATACCCTGTGGTTGTGAGGCCTGCGTACACGATGGGGGGAACTGGCGGCGGGCTTGTGTATAACTTAGAAGAGCTTAGAACGATTGCGGCAAGGGGGATTGCCGCCTCGCTCGTAGGACAGGTCTTGATTGAGGAATCGGTTCTCGGATGGGAGGAACTCGAACTCGAGGTTGTGCGGGATGCGAAGAACCAGTTGATAACAGTCTGCTTCATCGAGAACTGCGACCCGATGGGCGTACATACCGGTGACAGCTTCTGCGTTGCGCCGATGTTAACCGTGCCAGAAGAACTCCGGAAGCGGATGCAGGACTACTCATACCGGATCGTTGAGGGCATCGGCGTGATCGGCGGAACAAACGTCCAGTTCGCGCACGATCTTGAGACGGACCGGCTCGTAGTGATCGAGATCAACCCGCGAACGTCCAGGTCATCAGCACTCGCCTCGAAGGCGACGGGGTTTCCGATTGCACTGATCTCGACCAAGCTTGCATCCGGGATCACCATGGACGAGATCGAATACTGGAGAGACGGCACACTCGAGAAGTACACGCCGGGCGGGGATTACGTAGTTGCAAAGTTCCCGAGATGGGCGTTTGAGAAGTTCAAGGGAGTGGACGACGTTCTCGGGACGCAGATGCGGGCTGTTGGCGAGGTCATGTCGATTGGGAAGAACTTTAAGGAAACATTCCAGAAGGCGATCCGGTCGCTTGAGATAAAACGATACGGACCTGGCAGGGTCAGGGGGTTTGAGCGCATGTCCCTTGAAGAGCTAAACGGTGCTATCGGAACGCCAAGCAGCGAACGGATCTTCCAGCTCTACGAGGCGCTTAAGAAAGGACTCTCTGCTGATGAGGGATACGAGCGAACAAAGATTGGTAAATGGTTTATTCAGCAGATGAAAGAACTTGCCGACTTTGAAAGAGAGATGGAAGGATCAAAGGAGTTATCTGATGAAATGCTTATTGCGGCAAAGAAAAGCGGCTTCTCTGACCGGTACGTAAGCGAGATATTCGGAGTATCCGAAACCGAAATCAGGGAGAGGCGGCTCGCGCTTGGCATGATGCAGAGTTACCAGCCGGTTCCGGTGAGCGGTGCGGACGGCGCGTACTACTACTCAACATACAACGGGGATGACCGAAATAACCTCGTGGAGGGTAGGAAGATACTGATTCTTGGCGGCGGACCGAACAGGATCGGTCAGGGAATCGAATTTGATTATACGTGCGTTCACACGACCTTTGCACTCCGTGACGCTGGAATAAAGACGGTAATGGTTAATTGCAATCCGGAGACTGTGTCAACCGACTATGACACCTCTGACAAGCTCTACTTTGAGCCGCTCACAGTCGAGGATGTGCTAAGCATCTACGAGAAGGAACAGCCGGATGGTGCGATCGTCCAGTTCGGTGGACAGACGCCACTGAACATCGCAAAGGAGTTGCAGGATGCAGGCGTCACAATCCTTGGCACGTCTCCTGAGAGTATCGATGTTGCGGAGGACCGGGAGCGGTTCAAGGATTTGATGATAGAACTCGAGATACCGCAGCCAGAGAACGATATCGCACGGTCGTTTGAAGAGGCAATCGAGAAGGGAGAGAAGATCGGCTACCCGCTGATGGTGCGTCCTTCGTATGTTCTTGGCGGACGTGGCATGGAGGTCGTCTACGACAAAGAGATGCTCATCAACTACGCGAGGATGGCTGTCGAGGTGACACCTGAGCACCCGATCTTAATCGACAAGTTCCTTGAGAATGCAACCGAGGTCGAGGTCGATGCGATCTCAGACGGCGAAGATACATTCACCGCAGCAATCATGGAACATATCGAGCTTGCAGGAGTTCACTCAGGCGACAGTGCATGTGTGCTACCATCAAGAACGATAACTGATGCGAATATCCGGATAATCAAGGATTACACCGCGAAGATGGGGCGAGCACTCGGTGTCGTAGGTCTCATGAACATACAGTATGCGATAGCCGATGATGTGGTCTACATCCTCGAGGCAAACCCGCGTGCGTCACGCACTGTTCCGCTTGTGAGCAAGGTAACGGGAATTCCGATTGCAAACATCGCAACACAGATCATTGCGCTTGGAAAGAAGATACCTGACTTCCCGGAACTCAAAGAGCGTGATCTCCCGCATGTAGCAGTGAAAGAAGCAGTATTCCCGTTTAACATGTTCCCGGAGGTCGATCCTGTGCTCGGGCCTGAGATGCGGGCGACAGGTGAGGTGCTGGGAATCGCGGATAACTTCGGGATGGCGTTTTTTAAGGCGCAGGATGCGACAGGGACACCGCTTCCGATAGATCCAAAGGAGGGTGGCGTTCTCGTGACCGTTCCTGAATGGGCGAGATATAAAGTGGCGGATGCGGTGCGGAAACTTGCTGATCTCGGGTTTATGATATATGCGACCCGCGGGACAAAGGAGTTCCTTGATGCGGCTGGCGTTTCGTCTGAACTCGTGCTGAAGCTTCAGG
>QMVM01000253.1 GCA_003661105.1 Methanosarcinales archaeon
AGGAGTTTCCCCTCAAAAAGATGATATTCTTCGGCAGCAGAGCAACAGGTAAGGAACATGAAGATAGTGATATTGATCTGATTATCGTCTCTGACGAGTTCAAAAGCTTGAATTTTATTAAACGGGCAGCTAAAATGTACAACTGCTGGGACATGAACTATCCTGTCGATTTCCTGTGCTTTACACCAGAAGAGTTTGAAAAAGGGACCAAAGGAGTCACGATTGTGAGTGAAGCTGTAAAAGAAGGTATTGAGATTACCTGAGGTGGATGTGTTCAGATGACCAGATATTTCGAAGTAACAGACCAGGACTGCGCCGCAAGGATCAGCGAATCCGGATTGCTCAGGAAGCGTCAGGGCAACACCATCTCTTGTTAAACGGGGAATCACCGAAAGACATGGACATACTGGGCGCGGCACGGTATACGTGCTAAAGGGCTCAAACGACTCACAAACGACTCAATGAGAACATCCGGAAATGATGAAAACAATGGTAGGGGGTACAAAAATGGACGAAATAGGAACAACATTGGATGAGATCGTAGGTAAAATCGCCAATGCCTTCAACCCGGAAAAGATCATCATCTTCGGTTCACACGCATACGGCAAACCCACAGAAAAAAGCGATATAGGCATTCTCGTAATCATGGAATCCAATAAGAGAGAGATTGAACGTATTGTGGCAGTGAGCAAATTAATACGAGAGCATCACAAAAAAATCGACTTCAATATCCTTGTAAAGACGCCAGCAGAGGTTAAGTATCGTTCAGATATCGGCGACCCAGTAATCAGCGAAATCATATCGAAAGGAAAGGTTTTGGCGCACCAGAAGATCACGCATAAAACCACAAAACCATTGATAACATGACCCCAACACCCCTCGGAATCGTGCTCCGCCACGACAAGACCGGATTCACCTTCATCACAAGAGAGCATCTCAAGACATGGGAGTTCGTCCACTACCAGACCGACCGCCAGCAGATCCTCTGCCGCGTAGCAGAGACCGAGCCGCTCACCGAGTATCCGGTCGAGTTCCTCCTCGACACCGGCATCAGCCCAGGCGATGTCGCAGAGTTTTGCGGCTTTGATCCTGACGAATTCAAATATTTCATGACAAAGGGTGTCGTGATCGGCTATTTCGACGAAAGCCTTGGCGAGTTCATAAACCCGCGCATGAACCCCGCCGCGGGCATCGTGATACACAGGTCGGCAGCCGAGCAGTTGCGCGAGATCAACAAGGTGCAATCAGGCGAGATAGGCTCTGCAACGATCGGGACGATCTCAGGAACAGATTTTGAGGTCGTGCTCTCTGTTAAGGATGTCGTAAGCCAGCATCTCTCAGTCATCGCAGCCACTGGTGCTGGAAAGTCGTACACGGTCGGCGTCATCGTCGAAGAACTGCTCACATCCCGCAACAGGGCGCCTGTGCTGATCTTTGACCCGCACGGCGAATACACAGTGCTGGATGCGATCGCCAATGACCCGCGGTTCTGGGACGGCGATTACAAGCCGAAAGTCAGGATAGTAAAGCCCGACAAGATCAAGATCCGCGTAGGCGACCTCGAGACGTCTGATCTCATCAGTATCATCGACGACGGCACGATGTCGGACAAGATGAAGACGCTCTTTGGGAGTGCGTGCCGCACGCTTCGGAGAGACCGCTCCAAGCAGTTCACGCGGAGCGAACTTAGAAATGCGGTCGAAAAAGAACGAGTCGATGGCAACGACTCCACGATCGAAGGGATACTCTGGCGGCTCCGCAAGCTGGATAACGGAATATTCCATGACCACGAGGATGTGCCGATTGTCGATTACCTGCGGATCGGGCAGCTCACGGTTATGGACGTCTCCGGCATCAGCACCGGGTTTCAGCAGATGATTGCGCAGGTGATCCTTCAAAAAATCTTTGATGCACGGCAGAAGACAGAAAACGGCACATATACGAGTGCTACGCCTGACAAATACCTGCCATACCCTGTCTTCGTGATTCTTGAGGAAGCGCACAGGTTTGCGCCGCAGGGCAGTGGTAGCGGTGCGGGCGGAGACGGGGGCGAGGGTGGCGGAAGAGTCGCGAAATCAAAGCCGATCATCAAG
This sequence comes from Methanosarcinales archaeon, assembly GCA_003661105.1. GTDB lineage: Archaea > Halobacteriota > Methanosarcinia > Methanosarcinales > Methanogasteraceae > Methanogaster_A. Next base: position 2,094 of record QMVM01000253.1, read on the forward strand.
ACGATCCTCTCTGAGGGCAGGAAGTTTGGCGTCGGGATCTGCATGGTCTCGCAGCGTCCAAGCAAGCTCGATTCAGACTCGCTCTCCCAGTGCATGACCCAGATCACGATGCGGATCATCAATCCCGCGGATCAGGAGCAGATCGGGCGAAGCATCGAGTCTGTGAGCCGGGATATTGTGTCAGAACTACCTGCACTTGCGAAGGGACATGCGATCATATCGGGCGTTGGCATCAACACGCCGACGATCGTTCGGATCAGGCAGAGGTACGGGCGTGACAGGGGCGTAAGCAAGGATGCGCCGTCGATCTGGGTGCGGGAATCACGTACTGGGCATGCGGAGCAGGGATCGGGCGCAATCATCCCGGATCAGGAGATGGATATTGGGGTATAATGTATAAGCAAAAGCGTAAGCGTACCGTCTCACGACCGTATGGTTTCGTGCATGCCGCATAGTTTCCGGAGGGCTTCATACAACTCCCTGTTGTTGAAAATCACGGGATTACGCAATTCAGGACTGTTATGTTCCAACTTATAGCTATTCAAAAAATGCGACTTTATGACCGTGATGGCATGGTTGGAATAAATGTTTTTCCGGTACCGAGGATCGATATGCCTAAACCTGACGGACATACTACATATTTGATCAGAGGGCCGGATACCTGAACTAATGATATTCTTCCGCCGGTTGATCCCTCTAATAAAGGCATCTCATTCGGAAATGGGGTGCGTTTATATGGTCCGAAGATGCTGTACTTGAAAGGGGATATGGCTAAACTGAGTAGCATCAATATAGCAATCAATGCAAGAGGCACCGCCACCAGCGCGTAGCTAGTAACATACCCCACATATCCATTTAATATCATCCAGACAGGTCCAATGGGCCAGACGAATAGAGCTACAATACAGTAGATCATGAAGAAATATCGTTTACGTGATCTCAACTCGGGTTTGTTTTCAATACCGTCCACCGTAAACACCTTGTATATGCGTTACATCGCTGTTCGTGCCACTTAATGGTTTCGCTTAAACGGGGCTGCCAATTTACCTGCAACAATATAAATGTGTATGTGCAATCGCCAACCCCCACACCCAAAAGTACCGGGCATGTGCAATCGAACACTTTCGCATCCGGTTTGACCATTCGACGGATATCACTCCCTGACCACATCAATGATCTCATGCTTCTCCACATCCACAAGCCCGAGATCTGTTATCTTCAGCCGCGGTATCACTGGAAGCGCAAGGAACGACTGCGTCATGAACGGAGACGGCAGCACGCACCCCATCTCATCCATCATAGCATGGAGAAACCGTAGTTTCGCATCCACCGATTCGATGCTTCCTACCGAGAGTAAGCCCGCAAACGGCAGCGGAAGACTCCCTACAATCTCGCCGTCATAAGCGACCACGATCCCGCCGTGCAGCCGCCTGATCTCATTGACACAGAGCGCCATATCCTCGAAGTTCTCGCCAGTCACGATCACGTTATGCGAGTCGTG
>QMVM01000254.1 GCA_003661105.1 Methanosarcinales archaeon
AATGGTTTTCTCATTTACGAACTGTTCAACTTTTTCATAGACTTAACGAAAGAGAAGCACCTGGCGCATGTCTTCGTGGCAACATCTGACTCGCTTTTCATGGAGAGTGTTTATAGTGAGGCGATGCTGCAGGGGCGGTGTAGGTATCTGCGGGTGGATGATTTCGATTGCGGGACTACTACCGCGTTTCTGGAGGGGCATGGTTTTACTGAAGAGGAGAAGGTGCTGGCATGGGAATACTGCGGCGGAAAGCCAATCTTCCTGACGGAGTTGATTCGTATCGATGAAAAGGAGAAATTCGTAAAGAAGATGCTTACTACAAGAGTGAACCAGTTGAAGGATATACTTGACTATCTGGATTATACCAAGCCGAAAGTAACGATTGGAGCGGATGGATATCTGGTTGAAAAGGAAGATATTGTCAATATCCTCAGAAGGTTTGTAGACGCGGAACGTATCGATGATGAGGGATTGAACAGACCTGCAAAGCATTTCCTGATCAAAGATAACATCTTGTTCCTTGATCCGGAAGGTGGAATCATCGAGCCGCAATCGAGGTTGAATTTGCTTGCAGTGCGTGAGGTGATGAAAGATGTGTAAGCTGAGACTGGCTGCTCTGGTATCGGTTCTTGCCGGTCTGCTGCTGATTGCGGCACTGCCGGCATCGGCATCTGCGGGACTTGCGGGCTTTTCGTACCAGCGAGAGATTGCGATTTGCGAGAACTCTGGCGAGACGCTCCGCGATTATCAGGTGCTGGTTGCGCTTGCTGGCGATGATTTTCCGGAAGAGGCACAAGCCGATGGCGATGATATTAGATTCACAGATGCGGACGGGCGTGAATTGAGTTACTGGATCGAGGAATTCGATGCGGGGTCAAAGCACGCGATGACCTGGGTGAAGGTGTCTATGATTCCCACGAGTGGCGGAGCAAAGCCGTTTGTGACAAAAAGAGTAAACGTTTGGAGGTAGCCAATATGAGCGACATAGAATTTCACAACCGTGAAAAGGAAATAAAAGAGATACTGGACATACTGGACAGCCGACCAACATTGATCACTTTCATCTACGGACCGATAAATAGCGGAAAGACTGAATTGATCAACCACATAATGTTAGAACTACCAGAGGAATACATTGTCTTCTACATAAACTTAAGGACTAAATTCTTAGCAAGTTACGATGAGTTCATCGAGTCGCTCTTCGAGATGGAGATGGAGACTGAAGCGACAAAAAGGAAGAAAAAAGAGACGCTAGCGGAACTGATTTCATCGGTCACGAAGGTTGCAGGGATACCGATAACGAGGGAGTTTCTGGATTATGTTTTCAAGGACAAGAATCCAAAAAATGCATTTTCATACATAATTAAACTGTTTGAGGAGGTAAAAAATGCTGGTAAGCAGCCAGTTTTGATTTTAGACGAAATGCAAAAGATCGGGGATGTGAAAGTGAATGGTTCGCTTATCTACGAACTCTTCAACTTTTTCATAGACCTGACCAAAGAGAAGCATCTTGCATACGTATTCGTGGCAACATCTGACTCGCTGTTCATCGAAAACGTGTACACCAAAGCGATGTTGCACGGCAGGTGCAGATATCTGCTAGTGGATGATTTCGATAAGAACACAACCCTTGATTTTTTTGATAGGTATGGGTTTGACAGTAGGGAGAAGGAACTTGCATGGAATTGTTGTGGTGGTAAGCCAGTTTACATTGTAGAACTGGCAAGGGTGGGCGATGCGGAGGGGATGGCTGCAAAGATGCTAAAAATCAGAACAAGCCAGATAGGTGAATTATTAAATTCCCTCGAGGCTTATGGGGCGGAAATCGAGTTTCGGGGGGGACTTCACGAAGTTGTCTATGATAAAGTGATGGAAGAGTTATCAAAGTTAAAGGAGAACGCAGATTGTGAGTATGGATATATTACGCCAGAGATAAGCTATCTTGTAAGAAATAACATCATTTTCGTCGACCCACTTACGATGGTGATGAAGCCACAGTCGAAGCTGGATCTGCTTGCGATACGAGATGTGATTAAAAATGCATAAAATGAAAGTGATTGCAGGGATACTGATTGTGATCGCACTTGCGGGGCTGCCCGTGGGCGTGCAGGCGCAGGGGGCTGATGATGGGCTGGTTGCAGAGTGGCATTTCGATGAGGGGTCCGGGAGTGTTCTTATGGATAGCTCCGGGAACGGGAATGATGGGGTGATTCATGGCGCGACGTGGGTTGAGGGGCGGTATGGGAAGGCGTTGAGGTTCGATGGGCGGGGTGATTTTGTTGAGATAACACCTCAAAGTGATGTTTCAGCCATTGGTGATTTTACAATCTCGGTTTGGACATACCTCAAAGATTGGAAAACTCAAACAGCGTCTAATAAAGATAGACAATATGTTTTTGACGGTCAGTCTCATTCAAAAACGGTAACCAGTGATTTCTTCCGACCTGGTTTTGGTATAGTTTATGATGGCAATTCATATACTGAAGAAATTCACAATTTAATACTTTATGATTATAACAGAGCTCTTGAATTAAATACGCAAATGAGTTTGAGGGGGAAGTGGATACACAATGTATTTATAAGAAAAGGAGATATGGATTATACGTATATAGGCGGACAATTGATTTCTGCTACTTACAGTTCTAGATTTAATGTAAAAAGTAATGAATTGCTAAATATGCAGCACAATTGGTTTATTGGCACTTTTTCAGGTAATAATCCAAATTACAATCGTGGAGTATTTAATTATGGATTTTACGGTATTATAGACGAAGTCTGCATCTACAACCGCGCCCTAACAGCAGATGAAATCAAGACACTTTACGAAGGCAAACAAACAGCCTTCACCCTAACAAAATCAGTCGCCCCCCACTCCATCAAACAAGGGCAGACCACAACAGTAACCCTCGCCGTAAAGAACACCGGCACAATCGAGCTAACAGATATCGAAGTATCGGACACAATCCCCACAGACCTATTTTTAGTCAGCGGCGAGACCTCGAAGGGATACGAATCCCTAAGACCAAAGGATTCGAGAGAGTTTCAGTACACCTTGCAACCGAGCGATGCCGGGACATTCAATCTAGACCCAGCCACGGCAACCTACGCGGATGAGGGCGGGAATTACCACGCGTCCGAATCAAGCACAGTTGCCATCGAAGTAATTCCATCCACTGGCACAACTCCTGCACAGGTGAGACAACCCCCTCCTGCGGATACCACGCTCACAATCACCAAATCCCCATCCCTAAACTCCATCCGCCAGTTCCAGGAGACCACCATCACCATATCCATCGAGAACTCAGGCACCACAGACGTAACCGACATCGAGATCACAGACGCGATCCACCCCAGCTTCGACCTCACAAGCGGCGACTTCCCGAACCCAAAGCGATACGACCTGATCCGACCCGGCGAGACAAGAGACCTCCAGTACACAATCACCGCAAAGGAGAGCGGCACCTTCAAGCTTGACTCTGCCACCGTAACTTACGCAGACGAGGACGGAAACATTCAGGAGGCATCGTCAGAACCCGCACCCATAAAGGTCATCTCGTCACCCCCGGATGGTGGAAATTCCGGCGGCACATCCCG
>QMVM01000255.1 GCA_003661105.1 Methanosarcinales archaeon
CGGAAAAAGTGTCGACACCGATATCGTGAAATCGCCAGACACGTATGTGTACACGAAAGATCTTGGAAAACTGGATGATGTTCCGATCATCGTGGTATATATCGGCAACGTATTTGCTGGCACGGAGTCAGACCTGGTTTCGATCGAGGGTGCATTCCAGATATCAGATGATCCGATCTCCATAGACAACGGTGACACATACGGCGAGATGGAGATTACAGGTGCATCAGGCGATACAATCACGATGAGGAACAGCGAGAATGATATCGATCTCGATGAGGGTGAAAGCACCATGATCATGGAAAATATTGGCTTCACTACCTCAGATGACGGTGGCGAACGATATTACCTCTTTGTCAGGCGGACGATCGGCTCGATCGCAGCACTCAAGATCGAACTTCCTGAAAGCTTAGTTGTTGATGAAGATATCGTGATAACGATCACAGCAGACGGCGATCCGGTAGAGGGCGCACAGGTCCAGTTCGCGGGAGAGAATCTGGGACTCACCGATTCGGACGGCAAGGTCACGATCAGGTCAGAAGAGGCAGGCACGTTCACGATCATAGCAAACAAGGAGAACTATGACTCCGCATCCAGGGAGATACGGATCCTCACCGAATCGGAAGCCGATATGGATCCGCTGGAGATCGAGATGCAGGATACAGCCGAGCCGGGAGAGGACGTGGTCATAAAGGTATCGTACAAGGGCGATGATATCGATAACGCAAGCATTTCATGGGATGGTGATTATATCGGCGATACCGATGAGACCGGGAGTCTGACCTACACCGCTGAGGATGAGGGCACCTACACAGTGACCGCAAACAAGGATGGCTATATCGAGGGGAAGGAGGAGATCGAGGTGGCATACCCGTCAGCAGAGTTTGAACTTGAAGACTTAACATTCCCTGATAATGTGTCTGTAAATAAGGAATTCACAGTATCTGTCGATGTCACAAACACAGGTAACGCTGATGGCACGTATCTCGCAGAGCTGAAGGTCAATGATTCTGTCGTCGATTCACAGAACGTTACCCTCGATGCTGGCGATACCGAGACGATCGAGTTCACGACCAAGATCGCCGACGCAGGCACAACCACCATCGGAATCGGCACTGAGTCAGGAGAGATCACGGTCACGAAATCCAAGTCGAACACGACGCTGATAGCTGCTGTGCTTATTGTGCTGGCGCTGCTCGGTGCGATCGGTTACCTGCTCATAAGTTCGGCTCCTGAAGGTGGCTGGACTGTCGGGAGATTAAGCGACGCTATTAAGGATAAGTTCCAGAGAGGCGGGAAGGGACTGTGAGCGATTAAGTTAGTAGAATCACGGTTGCACAAGACCCCAATCTTGTGCACCCATCTTTTTTTGAGATTTTTTTATCAGGTTGATGTCAGAAAGGATCCTTCACACTTTTGTCCATTTCGCAGCTGTGGTCAATCTTCTCTGCCATAACCCAAGAGTCCACCCGGAAGAAATTAAATAGCCGCCATCATACCGCCGCAACCTTTTAGGCATCCAACCCATAAGGAGAAACAGGCGATTCCATGAACATAGAAGACACACTGATCATGATCCCGGGACCTGTCCCGGTCGTGCCGCGCATCCTGCGTGCGATGGCAAAGCCAGTGATCAACCACCGCGGTTACGAGTTTGCAGAGCTGTTTAACGAGTGCAAGGAACTGCTCGCAGACCTGTTCCAGACCAAAAACGAGATCCTGCTGTTAAGCGGCTCAGGCACCAGCGGAATGGAGGCGGCTGTCGGAAACCTGATGAATCCGGATGAGACAATCGTTACAATCGTAAACGGCAAGTTTGGAGAGCGATTCCGCGATATCGGCATGAGGTATGGAAATACCGTCCCGGTCGAGTCCGAATGGGGCTATCCGATCGATCTGGACAGAGTGGCAGCAGCGCTTGAGGATGGTGCGGATGCGGTTGCGATGGTGCATAACGAGACCTCGGTTGGGATGTTGAATCCGGCAGATGAGGTCGGAAAACTGGCACGTAAGCACGACGCGCTCTTTATCATGGACGGGATCACCTCGATTGGTGGAACCCCCACCCCTCTCGATAAGTGGGGTGTGGACATCGCAATCATGGGCTCGCAGAAGTGCATCGCTGCGCCGCCCGGATTTGCCGCGGTCTCGGTGAGCGAGCGTGCATTTCAGAAGATGGAGGACGTTAAGAATCCACCGTACTATCTTGATCTCAAGGCACACCGGAAGAGTGCTGCCAAAGGGCAGACGCCGTACACGCCCTCGATTCCGCTATTCTTTGCGATGCAGGAGGCACTTCGCATCGCGCACGAGGAAGGGCTTGACGAACGGAGGCAGAGGCAAGCAACAGGTGCGGCAGCAGTGCGTGCAGCAGCCGGTGCCCTGGGAATTGCGCTGTTTCCACAGCCGGACGAGAAGAGCAGGTACTCAGACACGGTCACAGCGATGAAGGTGCCCTCGGGGATTCTATTTGACCAACTGAAGAAAGAGATGCTTGCTTGCGGGATACTGATTGCCGGAGGGCAGGCACACCTCAAAGGAAATATCTTCAGGATCGGAAGCATGGGCAATTTCAGGTCAAAAGACCTCCTGATCACGATCCGGATGCTCGAATCGATCCTCCATGCACGCGGAGTTGTCTCTGACTCCAACTTCGGGGCAGGAATCGGGGCTGCCGAGTCGGTGCTGATGCAGTAGAGTTTGTAGACGGAAACGTACTCCGGGTAACATGCGGCAGACAGATAATCCTTAATAGGTGTAATCAGTGTAAATCAGTGGCTAATACAGGTTTTTAGCCACTGACTGCGACAGCAGCGGCGAAGCTATTAACATCGATTCCACTGATTCAAGGTACCATCCCTGCAAATTTAGGAAATTTGCATCTACGATAATTATCAGAAATCATGAATTTTTTAGATAGTGCCTCTGTTACCATTTAATTTGAAGCGGATACTTTTTTTCCACCTTTAAAGATCCACTCAAAACCGATTGTCGCGATTCCAGATGAACTATGTTATATGTACGCGGCAGAAGACCCCGCTACTTGTAGCTGGGATGAATGCCGCCAAGTGGTCGGATTTAGTCATGCTCTACCCTCCCGATATACCTCTTAATAACTTCGCTGCTCACTTCTCCCGCGGTCCCGATATAGTAACTTCGTGACCATATCCGCCCTTTGCGGAACCTCTGGCGTAGTTTCGGGAAAACCCTGAAGAGCGCTAATTCACTGGTTCCTTTTAGATATTTCACCACATCAGATAACCGGATTATGGGGGAAATTCCTTCGATGAATAGGTGGATGTGGTCTGGTCTAACTTCAATTGCGACCAACGTCCATCCCTTTTTTTCTACTTGTTTCCCAAAAGAATTGTTAAAGGTATTTGGCTATATCATCTTTAAAAACCTTGCGTCTGTATTCAGGATAAAAAAACAATACGATAGTTAGTGTGGAACACTGAACTTCCGGTTGTTTTGGCTTTTATAAACTATATATACCACTTCAACTAATATAAGTATTGTGTTAAGACGTACTTTTAAATAGCGGCTATATCCA
>QMVM01000256.1 GCA_003661105.1 Methanosarcinales archaeon
AATCTGTGGCTAAAACAGTATCAGCCACAGATTAACACAGATGGACACAGATTATCGGTGTAAACGACTTTTCATATCGACAGTGCTCCATTATGGCAGTTGTGGTTGCGTAAGACAATCCGATGTTCCCAGAAAATAATAAAAAGACTCGTAGATGCGGAGGGGCTCGCTTTCGCACGAGTCGGGTTCCTGATGCATGATCGGGTTGGCTATCAGCGAAGAGCAATCGTCGGGTATGGTGGCGGGATCGATCTGGTGGACACGATCACCAACGCGATTCCGGATCATGTGGGCGTGTCGTGATCATGATATGGTATTGTTCGGAGCGGGGTGCTCATCTCGACGGTGCTTTTTTTGGTGGGAAGTTCGTATTTTTATATAATGTCTACCAAGATATTGGGACCAGTATCAATTTGGGGCACTGGGGATCTGACCGAGATCCGGGATGCCCAATATTGCATGTTCCGAACCATCGCCTACGAGATTATCTGCCCGATAGTGTTCACCATAATTTCCAGATTTTTATCGACCCATGACTGGCGATTCTTCTTTATTCTCTGCCAAACGATCCCCATAAGGTTTTCGACGTGATTATTGTTGTCCGGGATCTGCATTCCCCTTGATGTCAATTCTGCGAAGAGTGTTACTTTGCCGGCAGTCCTGAGAATGAATTTAGCAGTATTACTGTCTTTGTTACTTGATAACAGCTCATTAGCGATTGACAGCAACTCTTTTTGAGTAGTATCTATTCTCCATTCGAGCCTTGCAAAATTACGATCTATTCTGTGCTTTTTCACCGAGTTCTTCAGTGTAGAAATTATCCTGCTTATCTCTTTTTTGATCCTTATTCGCTCTTCCTTTGGATATTGCTCTTTCCACAGGTAATACATCGATGTTTTGATAAAATGATTCGTGTATTGTTGTATTTTGTATCCATATCCTTCCAGATGTCGCTGTAAATTATCGTCGCCGTCGCAAATGGCATATATTTCGTCAGAAACGTTGTAATTTGACCGGATGTGGGATAAAACATCTGACCAACTCTTGACCGCACCCAGGTATAGTAGAAACTCTTCTCCAGTTTCTAAATCGAGCCCCAACGCGCCTTTGATGATAGGGCGACCGCCAACCCTTCTTTTAGACTTGGTGTCATCTATGATTATTGCATCGATCGTTTGACTGTCGTATTGCGAATAAATCGGATTTCTTACTGGCAGTGTCTTATTTTCATAGAATATTTTCTTTAACTTGGAAGAACTCACTTTAACCCCCTGCAATAGGTCAATCAGAAAAGATGCCTCCGAAAACGAGACTATTGTGCACAGATATTTCCATGAAGGATGGTGTATGGGATCAAGTGTATTTTTATCTCGGTTGTGCAAATAAGGCACTATGAACGTTTTTCCCCGCTTCATCGAGCGTTCTCTTTGCATGGAAGTCAAATTCAAAATGGGGTGTTCTGATGTGTACTTTTTTACTTCCTTTCCTTACTTTTGCTTGTTGTGCCAGATCATCCTGCAAACCGTCGAGATACTTCCTTGCCGCCTGCCCGCAGATGTCATGGGCAAGAATCTCCCGTTCGAGATCTCCTATGCTATCGACTGCGTCATCGTCAATGTCAATTTCGAGGGTCAGTTTTCGTCTATGTATATGCAATTGAACTGGTGAGGTTTTTATTAAGACTTGCTACGAATCATCCAAGAATGAATACTGCGCCCTATTAAAAACTGGTCCCCTCTTTTTTTCCTGTTCTCTATCGTGAAATTCAACTCTTCGCATGATCTTCCTTCGCATCCCCTCGGTCATAATTTTATCTTCTAGCCCCCACCCGCCGCCTGCAGGATCATGAGCGCATCGAGAGATGTGATGTGCCCGTCATCGTTCATGTCTGCCGCGGGGTCATGTGCGCCGCTGGCAGCGATCGCAAGCGCGATCGCGGCGTCTGCGGCGGTGATCTGGTTGTCGCTGTTGAGGTCACCTTTCTGCGAAGGTGGTGGATCATTCCATGGTTGGTTGTAGCTGTAGCCATGACCGTCTACACCGTCGCGTTCGATGCCATCAGCACCACTGCCACCATAGCCGCGGTTCGAGCTTGCGGCGTTACCCGCATGCGTGATGTGTCTCGAATATTTCAGATAGATGCCGTAGCCGTAGCCGTCACCACCATCACCACCAAGTCCTCCGACGGCACCATCGCCACTGTTTCCGGTGTTCGAGTTAGCGGTGTTCTTTGTGAGTGTGTTGTAACTCGAAGACAACAGATAAATGCCGCATCCATGAGCATCGCCACCGTCACCACCGCTGAAGCCGCCGTTGCCGCCTTTACCGCCTTTGCCGCTGTTCGAGTTCGCTGTGTTCCTTGTGAGTGTGTTGTGACTCGAAGACGAGAGGTGGATGCCGTAGCCGTAACCACTACCACCATCACCACTGTATCTTCTGCCGCCCCATCCACCGCGGCCGTTGTTTACGTTAGCGATGTTGTCCGCAAGCAGGTTATCGTTTGAAGACGAGAGACCGATGCCGTAGCTATAACCATTGCCGCCATCACCACATGCGCCTTTGCCCCCTTCGCCACCGAGGCAGATGTTTAAGCTTACATTGTTGTTCACAAGCGTGTTGTTGCTCGATGACGACAGGCAGATGCCATGGCAGTAACCCTGTCCGCCGTCACCACCAATGTCCCCGATGTTGCCGTCACCACCGTTTCCATGGTTCAAGCTTGCGTTATTGTCCGCAAGCTTGTTATTGCTCGAATCCTTCAGGTATATACCATAGCAATGACCATTAGCGCCGTCACCACCGTCACTTTTGTACCTCTCGTTTCCTTGACCACCCCCGCCACCGGTGCCACTGTTTTTTTTCGCAGTGTTGTTTGTAAGTGTGTTGTTGCTCGAATTTTGCAGGCAGATACCGTAGCAATAGCCGCTACGACCATGACCGGCATAGCCGCCTTTTACATTGATGGCTACACGGCACTCACCGCCGCTGCCACCACTACCGCGGTTCGAATTCGCTATATTGTTTACAAGCTCGTTGTTGCTCGAATCCAACAGGTAGATCCCGTAACAGTAACCATAACCGCCGTTACCGCCGTGACCGAGTCCACCGCCTTTACCCCCGCTGCCCCCGCTACCGCGGTTCGAGCTTGCGATGTTGCTTGCAAGCGTGTTATTGCTCGAAGAATTCAGGTAGATGCCATAGCCGTAACCATCACGTCCGTCACCGCCGTTTGTGCCGTCGCGGCCACCGCCGCCACTGCCGCGGTTCAAGCTTGCGTTGTTGTTTATGAGCGTGTTGTTGCACGAAGAATATAGGTAGATACCGCAGTTGTTGCTCGATGCGGTATTATTAGAAATGTTGCAGTGATCGGCGCCGTTGAGATAGATTCCCTTTCCGGACCTTGCCCATCTCACCGTAAATCCTGAGATGTTCACACAATCTGCGATCACCTCAAATGCCTTAACAATCGTAGAATTAGGACCATTCTCAGATCGAATCGTTAAACGCTTGCTCACATTTATATTCTCGGCGTAGGTACCATCTCTCA
>QMVM01000257.1 GCA_003661105.1 Methanosarcinales archaeon
AATCTTCAATTATAAAAGAGATGATTGAAAAGACAATATTTTCTTCATCTTATGATGATCGTAAATACAGTCTTTCAGGTATATATTTTGAGGAAGAACATGATGAAGAAGGAAAAACTCAAATACGAATGGTAAGTTCGGATGGCCACAGGCTCAGCCTGATGGAAAAACATATTCCGGAAAAGGGACTTGGACTTGCGCAAGGAGTCATTATTCCAAGAAAAGGGGCCCAAGAAATAAGAAAAATTATAGAGGGTCAAGAAAGAATGGTTTGGGGTATTGATAATAACTTTTGTTTTGTTACATGTGGTAATGATCACCTAGTAATAAGATTGGTTGAAGGCAAATTTCCAGATTATCATGATATAATACCAAAAAGTAAAGACCGTTACTTAACCTTTGATAGATTAGAGGTATTTAATGCACTAAAGCGTATATCAATTCTCTCTTCCGATACTACTTTCAGAGGAGTTAAAGCTAGTGTTACACCAGAATTAATTGAAATAGAGTCATTATATAAAGAAATCGGGGAAGCAAAAGAAACTATTGATATAGATTATCATGGTGAACCATTTGAAATTGCTTTTAATGCAAAATATCTTATGGATGCCTTATCTGTAATGGATTCGGACAAGGTAGAGTTAACTGCCAACAACCCTGAATCTCCATGTCTGCTGAGAGGTAATAAAGATGTCGGATTTTTAGGATTAATAATGCCTATGAATCTTGCTAATGAAGAAAACAAATAGGTAACCGTTCAGGAAATTACTGCACAGATGCGGTGCCCTGTGAACGTTTACAGCAAATAAGAGGATTATCAATATAGTATATGGAAAATAACAATAAAATCAATGAGAATGAACAAGAATATGCTTCTAAACAGATAAGGGTACTTTCCGGACTGGCGGCAGTTCGTAAAAGGCCTGCTATGTATATAGGAAATACCTCAATAGAGGGCCTTCATCACCTCGTATATGAAGTCGTGGATAATAGTATTGACGAGGCCATGGTTGGATATTGCACCTCTATAAAAGTCCTGATTCAGGAAGATGGAAGCGTTGTAGTTGAGGATAATGGCCGCGGCATACCTGTAGATATTCATCCAACAGAAGGCGTACCAGGCTTGGAGCTGGTAATGACCCATTTACACGCTGGTGGTAAATTTGATCACCAGACTTACAAGGTCTCCGGAGGTCTTCACGGGGTAGGAGTATCTGTGGTCAACGGCCTCTCTGAATTTCTGGAAGCAGAAATTTACAGGGATGGAAAGGCGTACAGACAGACCTACAAAAGAGGAGATCCTGTGGCTCCAATAGAGCTTCTCGGATCTACTGAAAAGCGAGGTACAAAAATAACATTCAAACCGGATTGTCAAATATTTCAAGATACAACAGAGTATCAGTACGAGATACTCCAGGCCAGAATGAGGGAATTGGCTTTTTTAAATCCGTCCGTGAAAATATATCTTGAAGATGAGAAGACCGGAAATAATAAAGAATATCACTTTAAGGGGGGAATCACTTCATTCGTAGAGTATCTCAACAAAAACAAAGAACTAGTTCACGAAACACCCGTTTATATTAATGGCGAGCGGAATCAGGTACAGTTGGAAATATCCTTTCAGTACAATCAGGCCTATTCAGAGAGAATCTTAAGTTATGTAAATAATATTCGTACCAAAGAAGGCGGTACGCATGTGGCAGGATTTAGATTAGCCCTGACAAAATGTATTAATAAATACGCCAGTGATGATATTGTACCCAAGAAATTAAGGGAGAAGCTCGAGGGTGAAGATGTAAGAGAGGGCCTTATGTGTGTTATATCAGTCAAGGTCCCGGATCCACAGTTTGAAGGTCAGACCAAAACAAAACTGGGAAACAGTGAAGTAAGGTCAATAGTGTCTTCAATAGCCCATGAAAAAATTTCAAGTTATTTGGAAGAGAATCCTTTAGTGGCCAAGAAGATCCTTACTAAGGCTGTGGATGCGGCAAGGGCAAGAGAGGCAGCCAAAAGGGCAAAAGAACTTACCAGGAAGAAGGGCGGCCAGGATATGCTTATGGCCGGAAAATTAGCTGAATGTCAGGAAAAGGACCCTGAAAGGAGAGAAATTTTTATTGTGGAGGGTGATTCCGCAGGAGGTAGTGCAAAACAGGGAAGAGACAGGCGTTACCAAGCAATACTGCCTCTTCGCGGAAAGATTATGAATGTGGAAAAGGCAAGATTTGACAAGATGCTTGGTAGCGAAGAGATACGCAATCTTGTTGCCTCTATTGGCACTGGTATAGGCGCTGACGACTTTGATCCATCAAAGGTAAGGTATCATAAGATCATTATTATGACAGATGCTGATGTAGACGGCGCCCACATAAGGACACTCCTGTTGACATTTTTTTATCGTCAGATGATAACACTCGTGGAAAACGGCATGCTTTATGTAGCCCAACCCCCTCTATACAGGATGGCTTTGGGAAAAAAGAAGGAGTTTTTCTTTAAGGATGAGGCAGAACTCGACAACTATCTCTTTGAAAGGGCTACAAAAAACATGGCAATAAGGCCTGAAAACAGAGAACGTTCCATTAAAGGAGAAAAACTCAAGACATTTCTGGAAAACATAGTCTCTTATGAAGACGCTTTGGAAGTAATGTCCAGAAAGGGCCTGTGGAGGAAATTGAGTCAGGATTTACTGATCCTTGGAGTTAAGAATACGAGTCAATTTTACGAAGAATCTTTTGTTAAAAGTCTGGCAGAAAAGCTCATGGAAAAAGGATATAAAGTGGGACGGGTCAAGCCCTCAGGTTCTGAGATTTCAGGCTATGAATTCAATGTTGGGGTGGAAGACCTGGCCTATTTGACCGGCAGGGTCGGACCTGATTTGGTACAGCAGGCGGAATTCCGTCGTCTTGTAAAGGCGTATAACAAAGTAGAATTAATGGTTAATACATCCATTGAGGTCTACTCTGAAGATAAACCTGTTAAGAGATTAGATCGGCTTGATGAACTTCTGAATTTTTTCCGAAACGAAGGGAGAAGGGGTATCTCGACCCAGAGATATAAAGGATTAGGAGAAATGAATCCCATTCAGTTGTGGGATACGACAATGAATCCGGAAAAGCGGACTTTGCTTAAGGTGACCATCAGGGACGCAGATGAAGCAGAAAGCCTGTTTACCACTCTTATGGGAGAAAAGATTGAACCACGCAGGGAGTTTATTCAGACCCATGCACTGGAGGTTCGGGAGTTGGATATATAACTTATACCTGGGTTGAGCGGTTAAACGTTCAGGGTTTCCGGTTGAAGATCCCTAACTGGCTGTTAGGCAAATGATGACGCGTCAACAGGGACGAATGCTATGTTTCACCCAGTGGCTGAAAGAGGTTAATCTGAACATTGTGTTATAAAGTTAAGGGTAAGCGTTCACGCCAATATTGTCATTTCGACCGAAGGGAGAAATCTTAAATGCCCATGACTGTGACATATTATGTGTATCTGCTCACAAATTGGAACAAAAGTGATGTATCTGGGGGTAACCAATAACCTGGAGCGGC
>QMVM01000258.1 GCA_003661105.1 Methanosarcinales archaeon
GTTTATCAGACCAGACCGAATCCGGCAGCCATATCTCGACCAGTTCGAATGAAAAACATCGTGGGATGAGCAATATCTCGAAATGGTTCCCGAACTTCTCGGCTGTGAAGAGGGTGATGTCGCGCACCTCGGGATAGTCCCGAACGTTGTCCAGAAGCATCTTCCCGATCATGTCATCGATCGCTGTTATCGACCACCGCGTGGGCACGAGTTTTCGTTCCGCCCCGAGCAGTCCGATCGAGAATATGCGCGTGATGTGGTGCTGCGAGACATCGTGCCGGTACAACTCGCGTATTGCGTCCGCGGCAAGCGAATCTGTGTCGGATACGAGATAATCGACCTTTCTCGGGACTTTTGGGTTCTCTGTGAGCGTGATCTTCTTAATCTCACCCGCTGGACCCATCGGCATCAGCATCCCGTCGAACGCGACCGTTGCATTCAGCGGTCTTGTGAACCAGACCTCGGTATCCACTGGCAGCTCAGCCATCGCCAGCTCCTGCGAGGTCAGGAGAGCCGGGTTGTCAGACATCCCTTCATCCCCCGCATCCCCCACACCCCTCGCATTCTTCGCCTTCGTTGCGCTCGCTGCATCCTTCACATTCATTCTGGTGTACGAACGCACGAGTTGCGACCGCAATCCGATGATCTCGCCAATATCCCTCCCCAAAAGCTCTTTCGGATCGTCATAATGCCGCGCCTCGCTGCCACCCACATTCGGTGGCACAAGTGGACCCGCAAAGATGTCGGGATAGCCTTTGCGCCCGACAAAAACGGATGGCGGAGACGCTCCAAAGAGGCTGTCAGCTGGCGCGATCGTCTCGACCACCTCGAAACGCTCGAGAATCGGGCAGTGCTCTCGTCCGCAGAGCCCCTTTCCCTTGCAGGTTACGCACAGGTTCATTGCCATGTCATTGGTCTGGCAGGTAAAATACGTGGCGGTCGAGACACCAAAGCATTTTTAAAGCATCAACTACAGGTGTATGTGGTCGATATGAGGTTGCGCATAATTAGTTCAAAGCGGGAGATCGGTACACTTGACCCGACAGAGGAACATGTGCATCTCACGTTCAGGCCATCGAATGCGGACGTCGTTGCACTGATACAGGCGTGTCCAAACTTGAAAGTGGTGCACATCCCGGATTCATACAAAAAAACGATGTCAAAGTCAGCAAATATGTTTTTGTCAGCAAATAACATCAAATTGCTCGTTGGTGATGTGTGTGGGCATCGTAAAGACATTAATCAGTACTACACGGTCAGTGAGGCAATCATTTTAGAGATACTCAATCACCAGAAGAACGGCATTCAGAGGAGTGAGGTCGTCAGGAGAGTCAACAGAAATTTTAGATTGAGTCCTGACCTGATCAATCACATCATCGATACGAACAACGAGCAGATGGGGCTCTGATATGTTCCGATAAGAAAGATGGATTGCGCCTAAAACTCCACCTCTGGTGCGGTTTCCGCCCCTTCCTCCGCTTCGAAGTATGGTCGTTCGTCGAACCCGAACATGTTGGCAACGATTGCCGCCGGCATCCTCTTTATCCGGGTGTTGTATGCCCTGACATTCTCATTGTAGCGCATTCGTTCCACTGCGATGCGGTTTTCAGTCCCCTCCAGTTGTGCCTGCAGGGCAAGGAAGTTCTCGCTCGCCTTCAGATCAGGGTAATTCTCAACAACAACAAGAAGCTTTGACAACGCAGAATCCATCGTGCCCGCAGCCTCCATCTGCTCACTCGTCGTTCTCGCCGCGCTCCACTGGCTTCGTGCCTTCGTAATCTCGGTCAGGAGTTCATCTTCATGTGATGCATAACCCTTAACAGTCGAAACGAGGTTCGGGATCAGGTCGGCTCTTCGCTGGTACTGGCTCTCCACCTGCGCCCATGAACTGTCAACCGCCTCCTCAGAACTCACAAAACCGTTGTACATCGAGAGGAACCAGCCGCCAGTGAGCAGTGCGACCACCGCGACTGCGGCGACAACGATAAGTGCCGTATTCCTGGAACTCAATTCAAATCACCTCAAATTTATCAACAATCTCTCCGATATCAGATAGTACCTTGATTATGTCTCTTATGTACTGCTCCTTATCCTTCTTAAATTTGGCATTGCTGCGCCGTATATCATAGATCTCTCTTAAGACGTCAGTATCGACATCATAAGCATCCGAGACTGCCCCCCACATATCACCGGGGCTGCTGGCAGGCAAGTCCTTCAGATACAGGAGCGCTCCAATGATCGGCGCAAGTACGGGAACCGCCGCAAGCGCGAGCCTCTCGAGATCCTTACCCTTGAACCGGAGATACTCCCCGCGGATGTGGAGCAGCTTTGATCGGAACTCAAACTCAAGCTGGTGTCGCAGGTGCGCCTTTGATATTACAAGGTCATGCAGGAGGTCTTCACCATCGAGGATCTTGTGGTGCTGCTTGATGTTTAAAAATTCGATGGGGAATACATCGGCACCGTCGAGGAGTTCCTCTCTTGTCAGGAGAAGCGGTATTTCCCTGATCCCTTTGAGTTTATGCAGTGTATCAAAGTCGATACTATTACAGACCGCAAGGAGTGGCATCTCATCACCAGTCCGGTATTGCGCAAGTGTAACCAGATTGTCTCCCAGAATCGTCTTTATTTTTTCCGCATCTGTCTTTGTTGCCATATTATCACCATATCACCGATAATCATCCAATGATCCTCAAACACCGATCTGTGATCTGTTGCATCACCTCACCAACCGCCACCGAATCCGCCACCTCCGGACATGCCGCCTCCAAATCCACCGAAGCCCCCACCGCCACCGAATCCGCCCCCGGACATGCCGCCACCGAACCCGCCATAGTATACGTGGCTGCGTCCCCCACCTCGCCGCCCGATAGACATCAGAATGCTGAAAGCTATGATGAGGAGGAATAAAATTCCGACCCGCCCATCGGAGGTGCCGGTGCTGCCATGATTGTCCATGCTGTACTCGGAGATGACCTCGGAATCACCTTCGAGGAGCCCTTCGATCACGAGCATCGATTCGTAGATGCCCTTGCCGTATTTGCCACTTCTGAAATTTGGTACGATGATCCTGTCACCGATGTTTACCTTCATGCTGTCGGTGATTACCCCTTCAAGTCCGTAGCCGACTTCAAACCTGTATTCTTGTTCCTGTTTTGCTACAAGAATCAAAAGACCGTTATCCTTATCCTTTTTGCCTATGCCAGCCTCTTCGAAGAGTTTTACAGCATACATCTCTTTGGGTTCGCCTTCAAGAGACTCTACAGTAACGACAGCAATCTCAACGGTCGTCTCTCTTTCGATCGTCTTTGCAAGCTCGGTTATCTTTGTTTCATAGGCAGGATCGAGCATATTCGCATCATCGGTGACATATCCGGTGAGATGCGGATAATCGACGGCTGCAACAGCAGGCGGGATTGCAAGGAGGATCAGCAGGATCAATATCGTTGATGGCTTTGTCATTTTCATCGTACCACGGTCTCTTGTTTACTGCCTTCTAATCATATCTATAATTAACTTATGTGAAATTAACTTATGTGAA
>QMVM01000259.1 GCA_003661105.1 Methanosarcinales archaeon
CGGGTTGAGTATCCGCCACGCCCAATCGGGAGATCGAGGATATGCCACTCGCTATTATCCCGTGAAACCCAGATCTCAACCTGCGGAACATTACCGTCTTCATCGGGGGTATATGTCATGGTGTGGATTACACCAAAGTAGACCTTACCTGGCTCAGGGTTGGCGACAACAACACCAGGGGGGCGGTTGTAGTCTATGTCGTTCTGGAAGATCGCACTGTTTGCTTTCGGTTTATCATGACCGAGATCGCACCACGAATCATAGAAGTCACTGAAGGTGTCTTCGTTCCCGGTTTGATATTGCTCCTCTAAAACATGCCAGATGTTGCCGAACCCGTCCGTGAGTCTATCGTACATCTCGTCATGATCATCGTATACATCCCAGAGTGCAGCGGCAACATTGCCTTCGCATGAGTCGCCATCAGGGAAGTTTAAGTTGCCGTTTCTGGTCTCGAGGTTGATTGTGTCGGTGCCAAAAACACGGGGGAAGTAGGTGGTGTCTGTAAAGTATTTATCATCAAAAACCGCAAGCGGCATAAAGTGCGCCCAGCCCTCGACCCATGCACATCCGGGTTCGGAGATCCCATTCATATAGTGACCATCGCTGCAATCGTTCGGTGGATAATCATCTCCAAAGACTTTGTACATCACGCAGTGCCCGTATTCGTGGATGATTGAATCGGGGTCGTTTGCGCTACCGCCGCCATCACCCGATCGCTTCATGCCATCAAGGTAAATGAAGGGACCCGGATTTTGAGATAGGGTGTTACTCCAGTGTGTCTTGTTGATGCCAGTTCCGTAGTCAGCGTCATGATCCCACTGCCAGTAGACACCTACACCACCCATTCCATAGCCAACCGTATCTGCGAGATATCCCCATCCCTGACATAGAGTATCATAGACCCACCATGCTTCTGTATTGCTTATTAGCTGACAGGTCACATCGAGTCCACTCACAGACGTATTTGGGTGGGGATCTGTTCTATAGTCGTATGTTTTGTTATTGGCGTCTCTCACACACCCAGTGTGACTTCCTGCAATAAAATGCACAGAAATATCTACCTTGCCCCCATCCTCGTCCCAATCAGCATTCTCAACAGGGTTGAATTCAAAATATCCGGTTTCATTTGTCAATACAGCATCAGTTAAACTGTCATAACTGTCGTCAGAGTGGTCATAATCACAGAGGTATGCCGTAGCCCATTTCACCGGAGCCCGGTTCAAATTCCTATCCTTGTGGTAGAGATGTCCATGTACTCTCAGTTGTGGTGTGAAATCGTACAATGTATATTTGGCTCTCAGAGGATTAGCTGAAGTCCCATGAAATCTCACAAGCAATTTATCACCATCATAGTACTTCTCTGTTTCATGCAACATATCGATAGAATCTGATCCAAGATTGGCATAAGGAGATAACCTCCAGAGATGGAAATGGGCTATCTGGTTAGGATTTTGATCTCCAGCATCCCAGGAATCGTGTCTGATCTTATAGTTGCCGCATGTACTCTCTTCACCTATCTCAAGTTTAAGCTCGCACGTCTCGGCACAAACAATCGGTGCTATGATCAGGAAGATCAGCAAACCAGGTAATATCTGTTTCATGATCGCCTCTGCTCATGACTGGTTGTTTCTTTCCACCCACGCCGTTCCGTTCCAGTAGTACCTCACAGCGTATGTCTTCTCGTCGAGGTTCACGTCAAGCAGGCAAGAAGTAGGGCAAGGTGTGGGGTGAAGAGTGATATTATATTTAGGTGGTTTGGATGGGGTCGCGGTTGTAGTTATGGGACCGCGGCTGGATCGATACACTGTCATTCCATTATATTCGGAATTTATGGGTATATTCGCTAATGCCTTTTCAATTTCCGATTCGTTTAATTCCGATTCATCTAAGAAATAAGTTACACTTACACTGGGGGGCTTTGGAAACGGCTCATCCTGGATGTATGCAGAGTCTTTGGAAACTGATAGGTACATTCCTTTGTTACTCCCACAAGGACTTATTGTCCAGTTACCGGTCTTAACAGCCTTTATTGTGGCATTAAACTGATATAACGTATCTTTCGAGAGATTTGTTGGGAACCACCGGACATCGTTAATATCACTATATGTCCAGTTATATCGCGTATGTGGCCATGTATCATCGATATCTATAAGTTCGAATCCATCATCCGGAATGACAACCTGGACCGAAAGAATCTCCATATACCGATCCGGAATTATAGAATATGTAATTCGAGCAGTCTGGTTGAGCGCGGGAGCATTCGATATGGATAGATTCTGATAACTCATATACCTCCAATTCGTAAATATGGGGTGCGACATCACAGAACCAGATATCGCTTCCGATGCAGGCGCCGGCTGATCCGCGTCCGGCACCCAGTCATCTGATACCACCTGCACGCCTTCTGGCACCTCGAATATGAACTCACTATCCGGAATGCCGGTGTTGAACGTTATGTTATTAAACTCCATCCGCATACTGATGTTGCGTTTATCCTCCCCTCCATACATCACTATCCGAAGTGGCATCCAGTCTTTACAATCGATCCATGCGCGTGTCCTGGAGATAGGTTTATTACGATCAGTTTCATCATGCGGCGTCACCAGAATCACATAAGCGCTCCGTCCATCGACATTCCCGATACCCTCGTATGATATATCAGTCTCATTCATGATATCCTTGATGTATCTGGTGTAATCGATCTCATGCGGTTCACCCTCTTGCAGTCTCGCCTTCGTTGCCTGATTTATTGCAGGGTCGTACATCCACATCGTGCTACCATTTGTAACTATTACCCTGCCTGCAATGCCAGCTGGCTCGACGAATTCAGCGCGGTTTTTATCCGGCATCTTGTTTATAACCTTTACGCGCATGGTTGTGTTGTTCCCGCCAACCGATATCGTCGTGACAACCATTGCTGAAAAGTCCTTTATACTCGCCTCCTGCACCTTCATCCTGACAGCAATCTGTTCTGCAGACATCTTTTCGGTGCATCCTGCAACCAACACGACTGCAAAGACTATCAGCAATGCCACTATCTGTTTTATATGTTTCTTCATCTGTTTTCACTCTCCTGTGTTATTTTTATCCAGGACTTATACTGGCTCGCCAGATGACGAAGTTGCTTTTGACGTCTCCTGCACGTAGCCCAACAACACCGCAGCAATCATCACCACGGATAATACCAATACTACGGTTCTGTTATTTATGTTACCTATCCTTTATTTTTCGTAACATTCAGTCATACGCACGTGAGGACACTCATAACTTAAACCTTTCTGTTTTCCTGTTGCACCAGCACCGTCCGGATGCGTTGAGGATAAGATTACAGGTGCTGGCGGGTCTGTTACATCTACCCGAACCGTATACTCTTCACTCTCACCAGTATTCCTGGCAGCATCATCAATCTTGAATTTGATCATATTCTGCGTCCCGGAATCCTGATTGAACGGGATAGAGTCAGCAGTTATCGTCTGGTATGACGTAGCACCATCGCTTCCGGCAGAGCTTGCAGATCTCCAGACGCTCCACG
>QMVM01000260.1 GCA_003661105.1 Methanosarcinales archaeon
CCCTCAACCCAAACATTTCTTACAATGATAAGGGTTCTCTTGGGTGCTTTTCTGATTTTGGAAATAATTTTCCCAGGAAAAGCAGGTCCTTTGATATTGCCGGAGGCTAATTTACCTCTTGTGGGATGAATTACATAAATTTCGTAACTAACCACTCTATATCTAACCCCTTCGAAAAGAAAGTCGTCAAGTTGAGCCAAAAGTCTTGGTGAAAGTAATAATTTTGATTTTGCAATCTTGCCTTCACTTTTTCCTGCAATACGGATTACAGGAGAAGGAAGGTTTTTAATTCTGTATTCAAATCTACCCAATGAAGTGGTTTTGCCATCTTTAGTAGCAGAAACAGAAAAGGTTACTTTTTTGTTTTTTCCTCCTTTTGTGGGTTTAAAGAAATAATGTCCACCGCCTTTTGATGTGAGATGTCCTCCTCCAGAGGAACTTAACCGAACAGCATCAATAGTGAATCCGGGAGCAGAGGCCGACATAGGGTTGTCTAATCCACGATAAACCACATTCATCTTATCAGCTGAAACAGTAGCAGAAGGCTTGATAACGCTATAAGCTGAATTGAAATCATAGGTTTTAAATGTTCCATCAGGCTGTTTAACTTTAATTACTCCTGCATAGGTAAAATCACCAGTAGATCCGGTTTTTGTGGTGTATTGAACAACGCCTTGATTGGCAGTATTTAATACTGTTGTACCTTCCATGGCCAATAAATTAGCGTTACCCACTGAATCCAAACCGGGTTTGAGAATAACGGTAGGAGTATCGCTGGTGGAATAAGCAGCAACAAAGATATCAGCTTGGTACTCTTCTCCGGACAAAACAATATTGGCATGGGGAATAACTTTAGCATTAATCTTATCAAATTTAAAGTCCTTAGCACTAATTTGACTATAGAGCCTCTTAATAATTTCAAATTCAATATTCCGAACTTCAGTAATGTATTTATTTAAAAGTACTAAATCGGCAGCAAGAACAGTATGGTCAAAAGTATTCATTTCCCAGTTTTGCTTAATACCGGCATGATGATTATAAACATTATCAGGAGTATGTAAGCCAAGTTTCAAACCAATAGTGTCTTTTCCTAAGAGCTTTGTAATAGTAGCTTTATAATCCTTAAAAGACTTTTTGAGCTTGGTAGCTTCGCCACCGGTTCCATCTTCAGCAGTACCCAGTAAAACATTCATGGGACTTGTATTATTCCCCTTATTTTTAATCCATTCTAAAGGGACATCTTTAGGGAATTTTTTATGACCAACATGGCTATCACCATGGTCATCCTTGTATTCATATTCAACATCTCTTGCCTTACGATTGCTGTATTCAGTCCAACCAACAACCTGATTTTTAATGTCTTCAATTTGTTCAATAAGTTTATTGGTTTCCGTCTGTACATTTTGAGCAGCATTCCAGTAATCATTAACTTTTGTTGGATTCATTTCGTATTGCGCTCTAAAATCGTTGTAGAGGAGTGCGTTTTTGGAGCCAAAGTTTTCCACAGTGCGCTCCATTCCTTCATTTACTATCACGAAAGCATTCAGAACTTCAGCTGATATATTCAACGCCAGCAGAGCTGTGTAGAATAAGTACATCATGCCGATCATCTTTTGCCTCGGGGTTTCTTTATATCCAGCCATTGATAATCAATTTTTAAGATTAATAATTAGATTAAATTAAGAACGTTGTACATTCATAGCAGAAAGCATGTTGCCATATACCTGATTCAAGGCAGCAACATTTTTCGCTAGAGTGTCAGCTTGTTCTTTATACTTGGCTGTATTGTCAATAGATTGTGAAAGGTTCTCAATAAAGGAATTCATTGATTCACCTATTTTGTCAATGACTTCGGTATGAGTACTTGAGGATTGTAATTGTAATTCATATACCGAATTCAATGCTGAAAGATTTGAAGAAATCTTATTTAATTCAGTATTGAAAGCTTGACCGTCAATGGATGAAAAATCAATAGCTTCAGCTGATTTAGCTAATTTCTCTGTTGATTCTGTCAGAATATCAGATGTTTTGGTATAAGTTTCTGATAAATGTTCAATATTGGTAGCTGCAGAACGAATGTTATGAGTGTATTCGTTGGTAGCAACAGAGGCTTCCGAAATATCCTTCATTTTACTAGCGTTGTCACTCAGGTTACGAAGTCCCGATCCAAGGCTTTCAATAAGCTCAGGCCCAATCTTAGCTTCATCAAGCATCTTGTCGAGTTCTTCTGTTACAGATTTTGGCTCATCACCATCCAATCCAAATTGCTTTAAACTTTCTTCGCTATATCCTTCGTACATTCCTGCCAATTCAGGATAAACAAGACTCCAGTCCGGTTCAACGTGTGGTGGTTCAAATGCGGAAAAGAAAAAGATAAGTGCTTCTGTGGTAAGACCAACAATAAGCATAGCTTGTGCACCAGGATAGTGGTTAATTTTAAATAACGCTCCGATAAGTACAACTGCAGCACCCCATCCATAGAGCTTTGCCATAAAATTTTTAAATCCTTTACTTCTTACTAAACTACTAATACCCATGATAATTTAATGTTTTGTGGTTTATACTAAAATTAATTTTCTTGAAAATTCGATTATTCTTTAAAAATACACCTTATCTATATACAGCTGAAGAATTAGGTCCGTCGCCTTTGGCTCTGCCCAAATAGGTTTGTACATTTCTGAAACCTATATATGCTTTTGCTGTATCTTGATATTCGTATGTTCTTGAACTTAAGCGGATATAAAATCCAATGTCTTTCCATGAACCTCCTCTGATAATTCTTCTCTTATTGGCTACACTTAAATCGTCGTTAGCATCACGAGAAAACTGCATGTTGAGGTCGTGAGCAAATCGATATGAAGAGGGGTCATAGGAATCGTCACACCATTCAGCTACATTACCTGCCATATCATAAAGGCCGTAATCATTAGGGGCAAAGTGTCCTACAATTAAGGTATGGAATCCACCATCATCAATATAATTTCCTCTTAATGGTTTGAAGTTGGCTAAGAAACATCCATTGGAATTTCTTGTATAAGGACCACCCCAAGGATAGGGGTTTAGATCCAGACCGCCTCTTGCAGCCCATTCCCACTCCGATTCGGTTGGTAAACGGAAGTCGTTCCAAAAAGTAGCCATATTCGCTTGTTGGTAGCTGCGTTTTAGACCTGTTCTCCAAATGGAAAAAGCTCTAGCTTGCAACCAGCTTACTCCAACAACAGGATAATGGTCATAGGCAGGATGCCAGAAATAATTCTGAGTCATTGGCTCGTTAAAGGAATAGGAGAAATCGTGTACCCAACATAAAGTATCAGGGAAGATGTTGTCAATCCTTTTTTCTATGAAATAGGAGCGGTCAATCTGACCTTGAGGTCTGTTGCCTCTCTTGGCAGCATCACGGAAGTTAATCCAGTAATACTCGAAGTTTAATTTTCGTGTATCAATTTGTTTTACATGATAATAACGCTCATGTTCGGGCAGAAAAATACCGTAGTTGGGGTCTTCGAGAATCATCTTAGTTTCTTCCTCG
>QMVM01000261.1 GCA_003661105.1 Methanosarcinales archaeon
ATGGTGAGAAGACGGACGTGGTCATGGGAGAGGATATTCTACTGAAACTCGCTGCAGTAAACCTGATCACCAAGCCAGTGATGCATGTCCAGGTCATCATCACCCCACCCTCCGGAATGAGTGTCACTTCTTCTGAGTTCGTCCAGTCCGGAGCGGGTCTATACACAACAACCTACGAACTTAAGCCCGGAACAGGCAGAGACATCGAGATCAGAATAAGGTCAAATCAGGTCGGGGATTTTGATGTAAACGGGCGGATCGTCTACTACTTCGGCGATGACATGGAACGCGCCGAGGATCATACGCTCACCCTGCCGATCAAGGTACGAGCGAGTCCAAGTCCACCGCAAGACACACCTGCGCCCACCACTACATCAAAAGATGGAAAGGGAATTCCCGGATTTGAAGCGGTCTTCGCGGCGGCTGGATTATTACTTGTAGCATTACTGATAAAAAGAAGACAGGTAGATTGAGGTGATGAATATCTACTTGAACCGCCTCTCAATAGTCGAGGCGAAGAGCCAGACCGATGCTCGCCGGTCAGGATTGCAGGTGCGACCGGGATGCCGGTTGCAGTGGTGCTTGAGGTGATCGGCGGGCTGCTGGGATAGAAATGAAAGTGGAATATAGAAATATAGAGGTGGATAAAAATGGATAAGATGAACTTTATTGCTGGAACGTTGGTTCTTGCCGGTCTGCTGCTGCTTGCGGCACTGCCGGCACCGGCATCCGCGGGACTTGCGGGCTTTCAGTACCAGCGAGAGATTACGATTCAGGAGAACTCTGGCGAGACGCTCCGCGATTATCAGGTGCTGGTGGAGCTTGCTGGCGATGATTTTCCAGAAGAAGCGCAGCCGGATGGTGATGATATCAGATTCACGGATGCGGACGGGCGGGAATTGAGCTACTGGATCGAGGTGTTCGATGCGGGGTCAAAGCGTGCTGCGATATGGGTGAAGGTGCCTCTGATTCCTGCGAATGGTGAGGCGAGGATTACGATGTGGTATGGGAATCCGGGTGCAGAGAGTAAGGGTGATGGCGAGGCGGTGTTTGAGTTTTTCGATGATTTTGAAGGATCTGGGCTGGATACACGTAAATGGGCACAGCAAAATTCTGCAGGAGGAAGCTTGAGCATTGGTGGCAGTACAATAACGTTTACTAATTCAGGAACTGGGAATTATGTTTGGATCCATAGCCTAAACACATTTGCTTATCCACGATGGGTAGAGGCAAAGGCGACAAAATTCAATCCCGGCGGAGTTACCGTAAGAATGGGCGAAAGCACGGGCACAACATTAAACGCTAACTGGTTTTACAATTATTATAATGAATACTCTGTAGATGTTTATAGAAGTAACTATAGGATTGTTGGAGATTCTTCTGCAAGCGGCTGGGCAGTCTCTCAAATACCAACATCAGATACAAGTGGAATTTTGTCGTTTGTCTGGTCTGCAACTGGCGCACAAAGATTTGATGTGAACTACGTAAACAAACTAACAGGTGCGGATACCACAAATGCTATATCAAATTACTATTTTTATTTGGGGGTGGCAAAGTCGTTTGCAGGTGATGCACAAATCGATTGGGTAAGAGTTCGCAAATACTCTGCCTCCGAACCCACCATCACCCTCGCGCCACCCGCCCCTGCAACCCACACAGCGCTCTCCATCACCAAATCCCCATCCCCTCACTCCATCCGCCAGTTCGGTGAAACCACCATCACCATAGCCATAGAAAACTCATGCACCACCGACGCAACCGACATCGAGATCACTGATACGATCCACCCCAGCTTCGATCTCACAAGCGGCGACTTCCCGAACCCGAAGCGATACGACCTGATCAGACCGGGCGAGACGAGAGACCTCCAGTACACAATCAGAGCAATGGAGAGCGGCACCTTCACGCTTGACCCTGCCAACGTAACTTATGCAGACGAGGACGGAAACATCCAGGAGGCGAAATCAGAACCCGTATCCATCAAAGTCATTCCATCCACCGAGGGCAGCACTGCTGGCGGCGCACCCCGCAACCCGTCAGTATCAACCGCAAGCGTGCAGCTTCACGGCGAGAAGACCAATGTCGTTCTCGGCGAGGATATTCTGCTGAAACTCTCGGCTGTGAACCTGATCACCAAACCCACGATGCATGTTCAGGTCATAATCATCCCGCCATCCGGGATGAGCGTCACCTCATCTGCTTTCGCCAAATCCGGAGCCGGGCAGTACACGACCACGTACGAACTTGAGCCGGGAAGCGGTAAGGATATTGAGGTTGCGATACGGTCGAATCAGGTCGGCGATTTCGATGTGAACGGACGGATCATCTACTACTTCGGCGATGATCGCGAGGATTCTGAGGATCACACGCTCACCCTGCCGATCACGGTGCGAGCGGAGGCAGAGCCAGTTCCAGATCAGACAGCAGGTACATCCGAATCAGAGGGGTCGAGTACGCCCGGATTTGCGGCGGTGGTTGCGATCACCGGATTGTTGGCGGCATATCTGAGGAGAAAAATATGAGAAGAATCGAATTTCACAATAGAGTTGAGGAGATGGAAGAGATAACAAGACTGCTTGGCACAGAGCCAACGTTGATCACCTTCATCTATGGACCAATAAACTCGGGAAAGACAGAACTCATAAATAATTTAATAAAAAACCTTCCTGAAAACCAGAAAGTATTTTACATAAATTTAAGGGGCAGATTCGTCAGTAACTACGATGAATTCATAAAAGTTCTCTTCGACGTCGAACATGAGGCAAGATATGGGCGGATACAAGAGTTCCTGAAACCGATAGTGAATGTTCTTCCCGGTAGCTATCACGGGATTCCAATACCAAAGGATATGTTTCTGAAGTTATTCGAGGAAAAGGATGTAGAGGATGCTTTTGTTTACATAGAAACCGTTCTCAGGGCTTTTTACAAAGACGGTTACCATCCTGTGCTGGTGCTTGACGAGTTGCAGGTGATAGGTGACCTGAAAGTAGATGATCTGCTGATTTACAAACTCTTTAATTTCTTTGTACGGTTGACAAAAGAGTTGCATTTAGCGCATGTATTCGTGGCTTCATCAGACTCGCTCTTCATAGAGCGGATTTACAGTGAGGCGATGCTCGATGGGAGGTGCAGGTATCTGCTGGTGGATGATTTTGATCGGGAGACGACGTCCGCGTTTCTGGATGGGCATGGTTTTACTGATGATGAGAAGACTGTGGCATGGCATTACTGCGGTGGCAAGCCGATATGTCTGGTTGAACTCTTGAATACGGAAGAAGACCGAAAAGGGAAGGCTGAAGAGATGCTCAAGATAAGAAAGGGACAGATAGAAGAGATTGTGTATTCGCTGGAAGCGAGAAATAAGAAGATGTTTGACGCGGTGATGAGAATGCTTTCGGAATTTGCCGTGGAGGAGAGGGTTGCATACAAATACCTAAGCGATGAGATCAAGTTTTTGGTAGGGAAAAACATTATTTTTGCAGATTCTG
>QMVM01000262.1 GCA_003661105.1 Methanosarcinales archaeon
CTGCGATACAGAGGACTATTCCACTGATGAACCATGTAGCGCTGATGAGTTCGAGACCGTACTTCTGAAGAATGGTTACTGCACGGTCGTCTGGAACGAAACAGAGAAAGGCATCCCGACCATCGAGTATCTGAACCGGTTTGATGTGGTCATCTGGTCGGCAGGTGACTACTGGAACACCGTGTTAAACGAGAGCGATGCTGCCATACTCGAACAATACAATGGCGGAATCGTATTTGAGGGCTCTGACCTAACCTCTGACCACCCGGACGACCCATTTCTACAAAACCATCTGCATGCATGCCTGAACAGGGACATGATACTGGACAACGAAGCCGAAATAATACCGGGAACACACGAAATACTGTCAGGCATCCCAGACATACACCTGAACAGGTCCCGATGCCCGTACCCGGACTCGTTAACGCCCATAGATGGCATCGGTGTTGCGAACTGGCAGGATGGCGGATCCGCGATAATCATTTATGATGGCACAGGACCAAGAACCGTCTACTATGGTTTCTCTATCGACAGTATCACAGACCCGGAGACGATGGAGGGGCTGGTTGTGAACTCGGTGAAATGGGTGCAAGATCAGGCATCCATGAAAGGCGACCTCAACGACGACGACATGATCACCACCACAGACGCATGTATAGCGCTTCAAATCGCAGCCAGTGGCGGGTGGGATCAATCAGCCGACGTCAACGAAGATGGGATCGTAACCTCTCTTGACGTGCTCATGATCATTCAAGAGGTGACTTAAAGTGGGTTGTGGTAGGACTTTTTGCAGTATCTATTCGTAACTTCGGCATTCCCGGGATTCGCAAATTCGGGTAATCCGTGATCTCTGATCCAAACACCACTCAGAAGGGGAAGTCCCCCCCCTAAGCCACCATCTTTATAGTGACAGAAATGGATAAACTCCTGATGGAAAAGAAGCACCTGATCCTGATACTTCTGATACTTCCAATCCTCCCGTCCTGCGCCCCATACACATCGGCTGCGCCGGTGTCGGTCCTGCTTCCCGCGGTATATTCAAGCGAAGAGATCGGCGTACTCACGAATTTGACGGTCTGGGTGACCGACGGAACCGGACACGTCTTCGTCGACACTGAGCCGTTTGCACAGGTCGATATGCAAGGCTCTGCAAGGCTGTCATCGATAGTGGCGTGTGACATTACAGGCATGGATCCCGAAGCCCACGACTTCTTCTATGTGATATATTCCGACTCGCCAGTGATCGGCGGACCCTCGGCGGGGGCGGCAATGACCGTCGCTATGGTTGCAGCGCTTGAGAACTGGACTGTTGACCCGGGAGTCGTTATGACTGGTATGATCAATCCGGACGGATCAATCGGTGCGGTCGGGGGAATAACTGCAAAATTAAACGTGTCCGCGAGACATGGCGCACACACATTCCTGATACCGCCGGGACAGGGGAATATCACGGAAATCGTGCAGGTTATCGAACAAGAGGATCCTTTTGTCACGATCAGCGATGAACTGGTCACTACAAACGTGATCGAGCTCGGATCAGCGCAAGGAGTTGAGGTCAGGGAGATCGACGACATAAGAGACGCTGTTTATGCATACACTGGCAACGATATCCCACAGGTAATACTGACCGGCGAAGTGCAGACCAGAGGATACTTAGATGCGATGCGGCCGCTTGCTCTTGCATTACTGGACGGGACAAGAGCACAGTACAATGAGACCGATGCGATCGTGGATCAAGGACACAAAGATGCGCTGGATAGCCAGATTCAGGTGATCGAGAATGCACAGAACGATTACGACATGGGAAACTATTATGCGTCCATGAGCAGGAGTTTCAGTACGATGATCAAGCTGCGTCGTATCGAATGGCACTCCGGATACCTTGATTCTCCTGACAAGGACAGATGTCTCTCTAATCTCACAGTCCGCGTCGAGGACGAGATAGCGGATGCCGAACTCGCTGTTTCGGAAGCAAAATTGGAAAATGGGGTTTTAGAGGGGGTAGGTGCGGCAGAATCGAGACTTACAATAGCGAAAGAGCGATTGGAATGGGCAAATCATACAGAGAGCGCGGATGATACGATATACTTGCTTGCGTTTGCGATGGAGCGAGCACGGTCAGCGAAGTGGTGGGCAACTCTCTCATGCGTCGGTGGGGGTGCGGAGATTCCGGAGGATCTGCTCAAGGATCGTGCAGGCAGGTACTACAGCCAATCAGCGTCGATACTTGCGTATGCTGAGATTCTGACCAGCGATGCCAGGGGAGATCGATCGTGGATCCTGGATGCGACCGACGACCTATCCCGCGCCAGAAGGGAACTTCGCACAGGATACTATGCCGGCGCGATCTATGATTCGCTGCATGCGATGGTGATAGCGGGAACCGCGATCGAACTCACAGGCGTAGGCAGCACTGATACCGATGAGAAGGTGAACAAGAGCGAGAGGGACGCGATGTCAGCCATCCTCGCTGCAAGAGAGGGTGGGGCAGAGCCGATTCTTGCCACGAGCGCTTATGAGCATGCAGAAGTACTCGCGACGTCCGATACTGACCGCATCGTTGATTACGGGTATGCAAAGATGGTTGCAAGAACCGCGCGGTTCTTTGCAGGTCATGCAAACCAGACTGTGGAATCGAGAACTGGCAGTATAAGAGAGGCTCCGGGCGAAGAAACTGCTGAGACTGCTGAGACTGTCAGTCCGGGCGGGTACTGGGTGCTAACCATGGTTGCTGCGGTGTACCTGTTCAGGAGAAGATACGCGTGATTCAGGTGCGGTGGTTCGCAAGGTTTAAAACATATACATGCAAAGGTTGGTATCGATGAACGGTTGTAGAATTTTGATGGTTGTGGCGGCTGTGGCTCTTCTCATGCTGGTACTTCCGATGACTGCTGCTGGTGAGGTGACTAACAATGTTACTGTTACTATAGGTGTAAATGAATATGTAGTACTGAATAATGATATACATTTAGAGGTGCGCGATGTCAGTGCAGGCGGAATTTCGTATGCAGAGGTCTGGTTTCGCAGTTCTCAAGACTTAGTCGGTAAAATCGCAAAAGTATATACTGGCGATATTGCTACCATCTACATAAGCGGTACTGGTCTGAAAATAGAGGTTACGCTCGATCATGTCTTCTCCAATGCCGCCTCGTTTGTGATAACAAGCTCGAAAGAGTTGTACGTCACCGATCGGCATGCTGGCGAAGTAGAAACCGAATCGGTCACAGTCCCGAAACTCACCATCACAAGAACGATCGATCCGAATTCGGCAGAAGTCGGTCAGACCGTCAAGGTCACGCTCACGATCAAAAACACAGGAAACGGCACTGCCACGGATATTATGCTCGACGAGGGCACGATTGCGAAGACGTACAAGGATGGCTGCCCGTCCACAATCGACGATATATCAGCAGGAGCAACTGAAAGGATTGAGTACGATCTGAAGATCGGGGATGATGTGCAGCCAGGGAC
>QMVM01000263.1 GCA_003661105.1 Methanosarcinales archaeon
CATCCAATAGTTCAAGTTTAAATTTAAAAACATCTCGTGTATTGATGTGTTCTTGCCATGCGTCCACAAGTTTGAATATTCCATTGTAAACCCAAATACCCGATCTGATTTTTTCATAAGCCTTAACAAGTTCCATCTCTACATTCTTATTATCGCTTTTATATTTCTTGGCCGCCTCATAAAAAAGCCCGTTTTGAGTTAGACTTCCACCTGGATTTTTTTCAGGTTGATCAACCATTTTAGGATTTGGACCACCTTTTTTCGCTGGGATATCATGCCCTTCGTAAATTAATATTTTACCTTCTTCTTCAATGCGATCTGCATAAGGCGCACCAGGTCGAATACTCATTAGGATTACGCTAAAACTACCTTTCAATCTGAAGTTCATGCCTCGTTGAAGATTAACCCCTTCTTCCTTGCACATGTCAATATAAGGAATTACATCTCCTTGTTTAACCATTCAAATTTTCTCCTGTGTGTATTCCAAACTTCGTCATATCCAACATCCGTGTCGTATATCCATACAAATCGTGATGATATCCGAACTCACTTCGCATATCCCCCTCTCTGTGTGACTATTAATCTTCATGTATCTCAGCTCTATCTTCATTATACAAATCCTTTGCCAGCAGGTCCAATTTACTCACATGCATTATGTTTCAATCGTCTTTAGCGATTATGCCCGAGCAATTCTTGAATATACCCCAGATCACCCCCCTCCAGTGAGAGTGAACATAGAACATCAAACCAAAAAAAAGAAAACAAATATGGACGCACCCAAGCGCCCATATCCCTAACGCACTTCAGTACTGCGTCAGATTGTACTTCGTCTTCATCTGCACGTACGAGTCCCAGTCCGTGATCCCGAGGCGATCAGTCATCTCCTCCATCAGCGGCGCCCAGGTGTCGTCCCATTCCTCCGCCATGTTCCGGAGTCGTCCGAGACCCTCGTCCCAGACCATCGTCTCACGGTTGTCCTGTAGGCAGATAAATAGCTTTGCAGCACCTGCTTCGGTCTTGTCGTGCATGAAATGCTCGATGCAGTGTTTTGTATCCCAGCCTCGTGTTACCATTTTTTAGCACCTCACCTGTCGTTACTCTTGTGCATATCAAAGCTCGGGTACCTGACGTCATAGCGGTTGATCATGTACTCGACCCGGAAGATGATCGCTTCTACAGCGCCCTCCGGCGTTCCGCTGTCGATTCTGCCTCGTTTGAAGACCTCCGGATACCTCCGCTCGAGTTCCCAGATCCGGTCCTTGAACTGTGGTACGCTGGTCTCGCCACGCATCGTTGAGAGGAAGAGATCGTTTGTCGCAAGCGTGCAATCCGCCATCTCGACATCCTCCTCCGCCTCCGCGATCGCCTTTAGACGGGACGCCCACTTCGAGCTCCGCTCTATCGTGTGGTAGACGAGATCCATGTCACCATATACAGTCTCAAACTGGATTCTTGTGTGGCATGCATCGATCATCTTTCTGTATAGTCCTTCTGTTAGCATGTTATCACACTCCTGTTACCGCGTGTGCTGCTGTTTCTGCCCACTGGTAAACCAGATCGCCTGGCGCAAAGAATAGCGCAATCAGTGCGATCACTGCGATTGCCAGCACAAAGGTGTACGTCGAGGATTCAACAAATGCCTCGCCTTTTGGCTCGCCCCAGTACATCCGCATGACGACCTTCGCGTAATAATACACCGAGAGTGCTGAGTTTAGCACGCAGATTATCGCAAGTCCCAGGAGCCCTGCCTCAATCGTTGCGAGGAAAAGCACGAACTTACTCGTGAATCCAAAGAGCGGTGGAATACCTGCAAGCGAACAGAGCAGTAGCGCAAACAAAAACGCCGTCATCGGAGCGCGTTTTCCAAGACCGTCGTAGTTGCTGATGTGGTTGGGGTCATCGACCTTGCCCTTTGACAGGATCATATATGTGATCGCTCCAACAGCAATGAAAGCGGCAGCCTTTCCGATCGCATGAGAGAATGCGTGCATCAGCCCGCCTGCAACTGCGTGGTTAACAGCCAACGCCGGAGCGTATGGATAGTACGCAACAACCACGAAGACGACTGCTATGTATCCCGCGTGTGCAATCGAGGAGTATGCAAGCATCCGCTTGACACTCGTCTGCACGACCGCAAGAATATTGCCAACAGTCATCGTCAGAACCGCAAGGATCATGAATGCGATATACCAGTCCAGTTTCATCGCAATGAGTCCAACGATGAATATCCTGAATGCCGCAGCGAATCCCATCTTTTTCGATCCCGCAGCAAGGAGTGCTGACACGATCGCCGGTGCTCCCTCGTAGGTGTCTGGCGCCCACATGTGGAACGGCACAAACGCCATCTTGAACCCGAATCCTGCGATCAGCATGACCATCGCAAGCAGTATCGCCGGTGTTGTAACTAGGGTATGGTCTGCTGCAAACGCGGCTGCTATGATGTCGATGTTCGTCGAACCGGTTAGCCCGTAGATGTAGGACATACCAAAGACCATCAGCGCGGAGGATAGCCCTCCAATCAGGAAGTACTTCAGAGCCGCCTCGATCGACTTCGGATCGCGCTTGTCAAAGCCGGCCAGCGCATAGGTCGACATACTGGCGAGTTCGAATCCGATGAAGAGTGCCAGTAGGTCCTTTGACATGGCAACAACCATCATTCCAACAGTTGCAAGCAGCATCATTGAGTAAAACTCATCCTGACGCCGATTGTCACCATACGCTTTCAGAGCCGAGATACAGACGAGAACCCCTACGGTCAGGAATATCATGTTGAATATCTGTGAGAACGGATCAACTACGATCGCGCCGTAGAACGGTGCGCCCTCAAATGTGGCGGTCAGGTTCCAGCCTTTGAGCACAAGCCCGAACGATGTAAGTAGCCCTACAAGGGTTATGTACCCGAGAATCTTCTTCTGCTCGATAAAGAGTCCTGCAAGCAGTACTATCGCTGCAGTGGCGATCACGATCCCTATGGGAAGTAGTGCTGTGTAGTCTACCATGGGAATGCACCTCCCGCTGCTACATGAATTCCACCTATCGGCAGAACATCACCGCTTGTTATGAAGTAGTCCGCTGTGGTGTGCATCATGTCTATAATCGGCGCCGGATAGATGCCGAGAATCACAAAGATGATCACCCAGATTGCAAGCGGTAAGAACTCAAACCACTTGATCTCCTTGATATCTCCGAGGTACTCATTGTACGGACCAAACATCGTTCGCTGCACAGCCCATAGATGGTAGCCGGCGGTAAACGGAATGCTTATCGCTGCAAGCATCACGAAGATCGGCATCGTGCCGTAGCTTCCCGAAAGTATCCCGAACTCTGCCACAAATCCACTGCAGAGCGGGAGACCCAGTGATGCAAAGAATGCTGCAATCATGAGGATTGCCAGCTTTGGCATCTTCTTGGTGAGTCCGCCAAGGTCATCGATGATCCTTGTGTGGGTGTGGTGTTCGATC
>QMVM01000264.1 GCA_003661105.1 Methanosarcinales archaeon
ATGTTGCCGGGGACAACAATCTATTCCAGGCTATTTCCAGACGGCATACCAACCGGCGTGAATATGATAAACAGCAGATCCCGGCAGCAGACTTAAAGAAGATCGAATCAGTGCCGACAGAGGAGGGAGTCACTTCTCTGGTGTTGACTGAGTCAGGTGCCATTGAAGAGATCATCGAACTTGTCAGGGAAGGCAACCGGATACAGATGAATGACGATGCCTTCATGGATGAAATTACTTCATGGATCCGTTTCAGCGATTCGGAAGAGGAGTCGCATCTCGATGGCTTGACATCACGAGCGATGGGGAGGTCTCCTGCGCCGGGATGGCTTGGGAGGCTGTTTATGAGGATTTTTGTCGGTGCTAAAAGTCAGTCGAAGACAGATGAGAAGAACATACGAAGTTCCTCTGCACTGATGGTCGTAATCTCGGAAAATAATGATAAAAAATCGTGGATAGATATAGGACGAAGCTTTGAGCGTATCACACTGACACTGACTACACTTGAGATCGAGAACGCACATCTCAACCAGCCATGCGAAGTGCCAGAGCTTAAAAACCGGTTACAGCAACATCTTGCACTGGGCAGCGCTCATCCGCAACTGCTGCTTCGGATTGGTTATGCTGAGCCGCTACCGCGCTCGCCGAGGCGACCGGTTCAGCAGGTTTTGATGAAGAGTTCTCGCAACCACAACTCTGATAATAGGGGATATAATGATGAAATCAGAATTAGACAAAGACCTCGAAAAACTTTTTGCAGATTCTAAAAACATTTCTGGCAATGTTTACACTTCAAATCAGATCAATGACCTCCCCCTACCAGTCCAGAGGTATTTCAAGTATTCACTGAAGGAAAATCAGCCTTATGTGAGTTATGCCCGATTACAGCATGGCGGGGAATTTAAAGCGAGTAATAATTGGGTATCTATCAAAGGAGAAGAATATTTTACAGTACAAAAGCCAGGTTTTGTCTGGTCAGGTAATGTTCCGTTATTTTCGGCAAAGGATGCCTATATTGATGGTACGGGAAATCTTAAAGTCAAATTATTATCTCTCATAAAAATTGTTGATGCAAAGGGACAAGAAACCGATCAAGGCGAACTTCTCAGATGGTTGGGTGAAGCCCCCTTGTTTCCGACAGCACTATTACCATCAGAGAATCTAAGATGGGAACCGATAAATAATAATTCTGCAAAAGTGATTTTTACTGATAAAAACCTGACTATTGAAGGTGTATTCTGTTTTAATGAAGAAGGACAAATTACTCAATTCAAAACAGAAAGATACAAAGATAAAACCACCCTGGAGAACTTCACAGGTAATTATGGCGACTACAGGACTGTCGATGGTATGAAAGTACCTTTCTACTTAGAGGCTACCTGGAATCTTGAATCTGGTGATCTAAGTTATGCAAAATTCAAAATAGACAGAATTGAATACAACAGCCCCTCTAAATTTTGATAACCAAGCTCCGGATTTACTCTTTGTTGCACTTCCAGTCGGGACTTGTTCTCTAAAGTTTGCACTCCAATCGTCTGCAGGACGCATTCCACCGCACATACCAAAATTTGCGTTTTATTGTTAGATATAACTCTTCACCACAATACCTTTCGATTAATCGAAAGGTTTAAGTACTATTACTTGCACCTATACAATCAGACAAGTCGATTAATCGACCAGTCTGAACAAAGGAAGTAAACAACATGAATAACCACAACCACCACAACCACCACAACCACCACAACCACAACGAACCACTATATGGTGAATACCTATTCGAGGGGCTCATCGAGAGAGCACTACAACATCAGCAGGACGAGAGCATCGACACCGTGCAGCACCGATCATTAACCACCCCAGCGTACCGGATCACCATCGAGCACGGATCGATCCGGCTCGGGCAGGAATGCGCTGCCAGCGCGGGGGTGTAACATCATGACCCAGAGCACCGCAAACAAGATACGATACCTCTTCGTTCTCGCAATCCTCACATCAGCAATCATGATCACCCCGGCAACGGCGGCAGGAGGCGCGCTCAAGGTAGACATCACGAGATACGAGCCATACCCGGC
Organism: Methanosarcinales archaeon; assembly: GCA_003661105.1. Lineage (GTDB taxonomy): Archaea > Halobacteriota > Methanosarcinia > Methanosarcinales > Methanogasteraceae > Methanogaster_A. Next base: position 2,073 of record QMVM01000264.1, read on the forward strand.
AGAGATCGGGAAGTACGTGGATATATGGGTGAACGTTAAGAATATGGGCGGCGGCACAGCAGAGGACGTGACGATCGAACTCATGCCGAAATATCCATTCACACTCGACTCGATCAGCAATGCCTGCCAGAATAAGGGAAGCATCGGGGCAGACTCCGCTGCGCTGTACGAATACCGTCTCTTCGTGGCATCTGACGCAAAACCCGGAACCCACGAGATCACGATCAGGTATCAGGACGATGAAGGCACAACATGGTCTGAGAGGGACTTTGAGCTCAAGGTGGGCACAGACACCCTCGACAGCAGGGGCACGCTCAAGCTCGAAGCGATAAAGACCGACCCGGAAGTGCTGATTCCCGGAGACGAGGGCACTGTGACTATCACACTCACAAACACCGCATCCCAGTACGCAGTAACGATTAACGGTAAGGACTACGACACCAATGCGCAGTTAAATGAGATAGAACTCATAGGGTCGGATGGGGTCGTTGTTACGACCGACTCCTACCGGAATATGGGCGTTCTCGGACCCGAGGACTCCATCGAGATCTCGTATAACGTGCAGGTTAGCGATGACGCAGCGGATGGAACCGAGCATCTGAACCTCGCGCTCACTGGCAGTTCCCACACATACAATGCAAAGTGGAACATCCCCATCAGGGTCGAATCCGCAGGAATCAAGATCATTCCGTCCAAGCCGCTGAAACTTGCCTGTGACGGTGGCAAGATCGAGTTTGACGTCGCAAATACGCACTCAAGCATGTTTACGTCCGTGAGCATCGAACCGCAGTCAGAAGGCATCACGTTTACGCCTGCCGAGTACTTCATCGGAACAATGGAGCCTGACGAACTCTTCACAATTGAGTTTGATTGCGAGGTTACAGGAAATTCATCCGATGATGCCGACCTCCACCTCTATGCGGAGTACCGAAATGGCAACAACCAGCATGAGCGGGTCATCAACAACCGGGTACTCGAGATCGAACCTGTGGTTCCTGCTGGCAATTCCAGTACGGTCATGATCGGCGCAGCGCTGCTTCTAATGGTCGTCGTTGGCGCAGGCGTCTACTACAGAAAGAGACGAGGCGCGTAAGCCAAAAGCCAGAGGGAGTTGACCACTATGATACACCCGGTACAATCGGTGCGGATCGCAATCGGCAGCATCACGAGCGCCAAGATGCGATCTGCATTGACCGCTCTTGGAATCATCATCGGCGTTGCAGCAGTCGTTGCCAACGTCGCGCTCGGCGCAAGCTTTACCCAGTACTTCGCAGACGAGCTCGACTCGATCGGCACGAACTTCATCATCATAGAAGGCAAGGAAGACAATCTCTTCTTTGATAACGAACTGAAACTGATAAAGAATACGCC
>QMVM01000265.1 GCA_003661105.1 Methanosarcinales archaeon
AACTACAAAAAAAAGGTTGCAAAAGCGGAGGAGCTGCTTGTACTCAGAATCGGCGAGATAGAAACGATACTCAAAAGAATCAACGAGCTGGGCGGTGATATAATCATAGAGAATATTAAATACAGCGTAAGTTATGAGAAACTGGTTGGCGCACTGAAGAAGTTTGTTGATCGTGAAACAATCGATATGAACGAAGTGGATGAGATATCCAAGGCATTCCTGGTCAAGAAGAACATGCTCTTTGTTGACCCACTCAAAAAGATGATAAAACCACAATCGCGGCTGAATCTGCTCGCGATTCGAGAGGTGATGCGTGATGCGTAGCATCGGGATCGCTGTCCGGGTGCTGCTTGTGATCGCACTTGCGGGGCTGCCCTGCTGGGTGTGCAGGCGCAGGGGGCTGATGATGGGCTGGTTGCGGAATGGCACTTCGATGAGCGGTCGGGGGGCGTTCTTGGGGGGATTGAAGTGAGTTCCGGTCATTGCTTCACAACGCCAGATGAGACGGTGATGGAATGCCTCAAAAGGCGAGGCGAGGAGCCGGACAGGTGCTCGCCTTTCCGAATCGCGGGTGTGACCGGGATGCCGCTGGCTGTGGTGCTTGAAGTGATCGGGGGGTTGTTGGGATGAGTGTAGAAACATTGGTTTTGGCGTCGCTGCTTGTGCTTGGAGCTGTGCTGTTAAAATTAAACTCTACTTTAGCTCTGTTTTGGGATAGATGGACAGATAAACCAAAATTAAAAATAAAGATAGAAAACAAAACAAAAATATTGGATGATAGGTACACCTTCAAAGTTTCCGTTTTAAACAAAGGCCGCAAAGATGCATACAATTGCCGCGTATCGGTTCAGGTATTTGATCAAAAATCTGGAAAGAAAATAGATGAGTACCCCCTTTTAGAATCTGATTTGAAATCTGGTGAGGCAAAGCCATTTCCTATGTCTGGTCTTCTTGCGTTCAACGGTAATTTTGTAGCCAGAATCTCGGCTGAAACACCTAAATCAAAAGTCAATAAGATAGTTGAATATAATATAAGAAATAATTATGGTCATATTATGCTTGAAAAGGGAATCGTCCCGTATCTCTGGTTTCATTTGAATAAGCATCTACTTAAAAAATATCAAAGTGGGTGGGGTACAGAATTTCTTGCAAATGAACTAAAAAATTTTTCCGGTCAAAATATAAGAAAAGAACTTATTGAAAAACTTGGAGAAATAGGCGATGATAAAGTTGTAGAGCCGTTAATAGATTGCTTACAGAACGATACAAACGAGGTTGTCCGTGATCGTGTTGCTGGTGCATTGGGAAATATAGGTGATAAGCGGGCAGTTGATCCTTTGTTAGAATGCTTGAAAAACGGTAAAGTGGATCCCCGTTGGTGCGCATCGGCTATAGTAGAAATATGCAATCAAAAATGCGATCAAGCGAGTGTAAAGAAACTGAGTGACCTATTGGCTCATGATAACATCCCTCCATACACACGAGGGGTGATCGCTGAGTCGCTGGGAGAAATTAGAGAAGAACTTAGAAATGAAAATATAGAAGGGGCACTTATTGACGCACTGGACGACTTTGATGGAGATGACCTCTGTAGTGTTGTTAAAGCATTGGGGAAAGTTGGTGGTGAAAAGGCTTTAAAACAACTTGAAAACATAGAGCATGATTGCAGTGATATTTTCAAAAATGCAGTCGAACAGATACGGTTTAGGATTCACCGCGGCGGTGGCAATATTGCAGAAAAATAGTAGCGTTGGAATTGTTCTACTCTTACTCATCTATTTGCCCATACTCAGAGGATAATCATGAAACGAAATATTGGAATCATACTATATTGCTTGCACTCACGAATGCGGTATATGCTGAAACAGCTCCTGAAGAGGCATGGAACAAGACGTTTGGAGGGGATGGTGGCGAGGCGAGGGATATCCGTGCACCGGGCGTTTACCGGTCTTGTGGATGCCAGAGGGTGCAGAATGCGGTGGATTGGGGGCGCAGGGATGGTGGTGGAGCGGGTGATGGGTTGGGTAGTTACGTTCAAGAACTAACAGGAGGGATCAGAAGATGAATACAAGCAAACTCGTTGCAATATGCATCGTATGCCTGTGCATAGCTGCCATACCAGCGATTGCGCAGGAGAATAACACAACGGAGGTTGCAACGACAATATCAGACAATGCAAAAAACTATATCGCCCAGCACTTCGGTACTGCGGTAGATGACCAGCACTGCTTTGCAAGTGGTGGGATATCATACACAGACCCTATAGGAATATCGCAGACCGGCAGTACACAGGACGTTGTAGCAACTTTGAAACTGGGCGTCGGTAGTAGTGCAAGAGGTCCAGGTGGCGAAGTTTACACAGACATTACTGATTATACTACATTAGATAATGATGCCATCGTTTGGATTGGGAATCATCTATCTGGTGACGATAGATACTGCACAGCAGTTATAGCTGAAGATTTAACACCAGAAACGGGCTATATCGACATCAAATCATATCCATCCGGCGCAAGCATCTATCTCGGTGATGATGACTATGACTACAAAGGAACCACCCCAAAAACCATAGGGGTCTCACCTGGTTCATACTATGACATAAAATTAACAAAATCTGGATATGACGATTACACAACACGGGTCTACGTTTCAGCAGGAGATACGGCAGCAGTTTCTGCATACCTAACTGCAACCCCCACAACTGGCTCCATCTCAGTCTCCTCTGCCCCCTCTGGTGCAGACATCTACCTCGATGGCAGACACAAAGGCATCACACCAAAAACGATTTCAGACGTTTCACCCGGCTCACACACACTCAAATTAGAAAAATATGGATACAAAGAGTGGCTAACATCAGTACACGTCACATCCGGAGTTACAGAATCGATAACCGCACACCTGACCGCCGCGGACGTCTCCCCGCCTGCGATACGCATCGATAAGCCAGTCACCATCGAATACAATAACAACGGACTCCTCGAAGAAGGCGAAAAAGTAACAATAATCTACGGTGCAACCGACCCCAGCGGAGTTACCTCAATAAAAATACTGCTCGATGAAACGATGCTCGAATCCCAAAATCAAGCCGGAACGTACACCATAACAACAAATCCCCTCACAAAGGGCAGGCACACAATCCGGGTCGAAGCAACCGATTCAAAATCGAACTCAGGCTTCGAAGAACTCCCGATAACAGTCGAGCGAACCGGACCAAGCGTGTATTTCGGAACCACAAGAACCACGATCAAGAAAGGCGAGGACGCCATCTTCACGCTATCCGCGGTAAACCCGATCGGAAACCCCCCGATGACAGTCCAGCTAATCCTGAAGCCGCCCTCTGGAGTCTCGGTCACCAGCAGTTCATTCGCGAAAGCCGGATCCGGAATCTACACCTGCACACAGGCTATCGAATCCGGCGACAATGTGCGGTCGATCGAGGTG
>QMVM01000266.1 GCA_003661105.1 Methanosarcinales archaeon
CAACCAGAAAGTTTAATGTACCTTTGACCTATAGATCGAGCGATGCATGGCTATCAGAACGGTGATCAACTTGTGCGATGAAGAAGAGCAGACGCAATTGGAATGTGAGACCATTTCAGACATGCAACTGGACAACGGGATCACAATATCGGTCGGTGACATTGAGATCAGTGTACACAGTAATGAACTGGCATTCGATGAACTCGAGGAGCGGTTGTTTGCTATCATCGACAATGTTGACAGGCGATTTGCGAACAGGGACAAGAATTATATGAATTATACGGTTTAAGGTGGATAAATGGATTTAAATGAACTCAGGCACGGTACAGAACTGTTGAAGCGAGGATTTGCTACCATGCAGAAAGGTGGCGTTATTATGGATGTGACGACGCCTGCGCAGGCGGTCGTTGCAGAGGGGGCTGGCGCGGTTGCTGTGATGGCGCTTCATGCGGTTCCATCCGAGATCAGGAAGCAGGGCGGTGTTGCGAGGATGGCTGACCCGCAGGTCGTCTGCGAGATCATCGACTCGGTAACGATTCCGGTGATGGCAAAGGCAAGGATCGGGCACACCATAGAAGCGCGGATCCTCGAGGCGATCGGTGCTGATATGCTCGATGAGTCAGAGGTGCTGACGCCGGCTGACGAATTCCATATTGATAAGACTGAATTCACGATTCCATTCGTGTGCGGCGCACGAAATCTTGGCGAGGCGCTGCGGCGTATAGCAGAGGGCGCCGCAATGATCCGTACGAAAGGGGAAGCAGGCACCGGTGACGTGCGGGAAGCGGTCAGGCATACGAAACTGATCTCCGGAAGCATCCGGTCACTTAAAGGGAAGAACAAGGAGGAACTTGCAAGAGTGGCAAGGGAGATCGAAGCCCCAATTGGACTGGTCGAAGAGACCGCGAAGCTCCAGCGTCTGCCAGTGGTTAACTTTGCAGCAGGCGGTGTTGCAACTCCTGCCGATGCGGCACTGATGATGCACCTCGGAGTGGACGGCGTCTTTGTTGGATCCGGAATTTTTACGGCAGAGGATCCGGAAAAGATGGCGAACGCAATCGTAGAAGCTGTCAATAACTATGATAAGCCAGATGTTCTCGCCGAGATCTCGAAAGGTCTCGGAGCCCAGATGAAAGGGATTGATATCAGGACGCTTTCTGACGTGGAGACGTTGCAGACGCGCGGCTGGTGAGACATCTTGATAGGGGTTTGGATAGCTTCACATCCCTGATAACATCCGGAAGAGATGAGATGTCCGGTATAAGTATGTCCGCGCTATCGCATAATTTCTGCAATTTATCAGAACATTGCTGCATCGTCAGCACGCCCACATCTGCTGCCCTGATCGCGCGAAGGTCGTTAATCTCGTCGCCGACCATGACGACTGTGTCATAAGTTTTCTTAAGATCCAGGATGAGGCGCTCCTTGATGTGAGGGGTTGCAACCGGGACCACATGATCCTGCGGAATCTTCAGGCGACCTGCGAGTATAGATAGATTTCGCATACTGTCGCCGGATGCGATGTACAGATCCGCGCAATCTGCAAGTTTTGCGATCGTTGCTTCTGCATCATCGAAGAGTTTTCCGCCTGAACAGACCACGTAATGAATCGCTCCCGTGTGCACGTCGATCACGAATCCGGTTCCGATATAAAAGATATTTTTGCACTTCTCTCTCACCGCTGCCACCACGTCCAGGAGATCGGAGACGCGAGCACCCCCCAAGTCGTGTTTTAGCATATTCCGGACATCGTCAGTCGTAATATCATCGCTTGCACAGCCGATGTTTATATCGATCTTGTTTTCGGAAAGAAAACGCGGCAGAACCTGATCCGGCGGGTAGTTTGGTAGTGTATCCGGCGATATATCGATCGCAACGAGCGCCTGAGACTTGCTGACGAGATGTAGGGTGACTGCATTATAAAGCGTGCCTCTGCTCTCCATATCCTTTGCCACCCTGTACGTATGCATCAGCGTACCGGATGAGTCAAAGACGATTGCAACCTTGTGGGTCATCTATACTGATGGTCACTGCGCGGGTATTAATGGTTTTCTCATGACTGCCCCCAAATCCACGCAACTGCCCACACCCTCCCCGCGAACCGACTTTGGGACATTATTATCCAAGCCCATCATTCCACAACCCACCTCTGCAAGTTCGACCACGTGCCACCATAGAATGCCCTGATCAATGCGCTTGACACGATCGTATTTCTACATACGGTCGTCGTGGAAATATTGCATAAGCTACACATTATATGGCTATATGTACCACTATGCTTATATACTTATTGGTCGATTCCATCTTATACATCCCAAACAGCGCGGAGAAGAACTTAAAAAATCATCAAGAGTGTCCGGGATGGAACATTCGAATACGATAACAAAGAGCCGGTTAAAACCGACTGGGTACAATACGATCAAGTGCAGATCTATGAGATGATCAATTATCTAAATAACATACGGGATCTTGTAAATCTTGCCGATAAACGAATAAAAGAACGAACGCCGCCCAGAAAACAGGGACCTGGTAGACCGCCAACTGATCCTGCCGACATTGCAGAAACTCTACTGTTGCAAACGTGTCCGGAATCGTCAAATATGTTAGCTGAAGGGTTTTTGCTTCTATTCTAGGAGAAATTGGACATAAGCGGCAGTTTTTCTTACAAAACAATAGAACGCGGATACGATCGAGACTGAGTAAACGAGATTCCGGATGAAATTATAGCAATAACCAATGAAAGCGCAGAAGGCAAAGAGGAGACTTTTTCGTTCAATGGTATGGGCTTTAGTGCCTCGAACAGGGAGAACTATACAGATAAACATCAAAAACAGAATTCCAATAGGGGAAATAAGAAAGCAAAGTCTGCAATCTCTGTAGGGGGATCCAGCAGATGACAGTTTCCCTGAATTAAACTCGACTGGCACGAAGAAAGGGTTCTCTTAATGTGAAGCATCGCCGCAGGCATGCGGTATTAGATATGGGGGTTTGACATAAGCTAATTTCAGGCATATCCATAAGCCCAAATCACTCAGTTGGAGAAACTACGCTGTCTCCGGAGGCTTTTGATCAGACGCTCAATTGCCATCCCAATCTGGATAGCGTTCTTGGAGATGGTATTTACGGGTGTCGATGGATCACTAATCTGGTTTCGGAAAATAACTCCACGCCATACCGCCTACCGCGTAGTAATGTAATTTTTAAGAGTGAAAGGGCTCTTGGGTGGTATGCTATGTTTTATTCTCTCTTGGAGGACCCTCATGAGTGGTTAGAAAATTATCATATGCGTTCGCTATGCCTTCGGCGATGCTTCGCATCCGGAAACGGTTAATTCGATGGTAAAGTGCCGGTTTGGAGCAGCCACTCGAGGAAACGGCTTGAATCGCGGAAGGAGGCTGAGACGCGGCTCGGAGCTTGTGGGGCACAA
>QMVM01000267.1 GCA_003661105.1 Methanosarcinales archaeon
GTTTCACGAGCGTTCGTATTTTAAGTGCTTTCAGATAGTATCTGTCATGGTACCCGGTCGATAGCGAGAATGTGCCGAGAATGATCCTCCGCTTGACCTCTTCTCCGAATCCAAGTGCGCGAACATCGGAGAACGTTGTGATCACGTCCTTGTCCTCGGTGCGCAGACCGTACCTCATGCCGTCGAACCGCGCCAGATTCGAGGAGGCTTCGCTCATTGCGATGATGTAGTAGGCGGCAAGCGCATAATCGGTGTGCGGCATATCGATCTCTGTACATGTTGCGCCAGAGTCCTCGAGGTCGTGTACCCCGTTCCGGACCGCTTTCTCGACCGCAGGATCGATGCCCTCTCCGAAATACTGTGCGGGAATGCCAATTTTTAGTCCCCGAACCTCTGCATTCGTGTCCGCACCCGCACCTGTTCCCTCACCTGTTTCCGCACCTGTTCCGGTACCCACATCCACAGATGTCGAATCCTTCGGGTCGTAGCCAGCGATGATCGAATAGAGGAGCGCAAGATCCTGCACGTTCGATGCCATCGGACCGATCTGCTCAAGCGAGTTCGCATACGAGATCAAGCCGTATCTGGATACTGCGCCATAAGTCGGCTTCAGCCCGACAACACCGCAGAATGAGGCTGGACACCGAACCGAGCCTCCTGTGTCGGAGCCAAGCGAGATCGCAACCTCTCCTGCCGCGACAGTGGCAGCGCTTCCGCCTGACGACCCGCCCGGGACACAATCCGGGTTGTACGGGTTTCGCGTCGGTCCGAAGTAGCTGGATTCGGTGGACGTCCCCATCGCAAACTCATCCATATTCGTCTTCCCGATTACGATCGCGCCCTCGTTATAGAGGCGCTCGACCACGGTTGCGTCGTAGGGTGGGATGTAGCCATCAAGAATGTGGGATGCGCAGGTCGTTTTGATCCCTTTTGTTGAGATGTTGTCTTTGATTGCGATCGGAACGCCGGAGAGTCTACCGTTTGACTCTGATTCTTCTGAATCGATCAAGCGGGCACGCTGAAGTGATTGATCTTCGGCTACTGTTATGAATGTGTTAAACTTGCTCTTGCGGATCTGCTCGAGATGTTCGGCAACCACCTCTTCGGCAGATGACTCTTTGATGCGCCGCAGCACATCGGAGATGCTTATCATGGTCATGTATGGTTGGATGCGATTACATACAATTATATAAATTACGTAAATCATACAATTCTGGGCGCCCTGAAATAACCATCCTTCTCTTTCGGGGCGTTCGCAAGGACCTCACCGGATTTCAATGAATCGGAAGCCACGTCATCCCTGAATACGTTGTGAAGCTCAAGTACATGGTACGTCGGCTCAACATCGGTGTTTATTTCATCGATCTTTCCAAAATAATCGAGTATATCATTCAACTGTCCTGCATACTGCTTCTTCTCATCTTCGCCCAGCCTTATGCGTGCAAGCAGTCCGATGTGTTCGACGTAATCAGGGGTAATCATGCGCTGCTGTTTCAGAGTCATGGTACATATTGGTATCGTTCGGGGCGCTGATGGGTCTGTTTCATCCGGTTTTCCGGTGCCGGGTATCAGATAACAAAAATTTTAAATATCATTAACTTACCTTAACGATATTATGAAAAATCGTAAAGAAAAGTTGAGGATGTCAGTGGAGGAATACTGGCAGAGAGACCTGCCCGAGATGAGGCAGAGAGAGATCGAGTTGAAACGAAAAAGCGATCTGATAAACGATGTTATTGGTCCGAGGAGGTCGGGCAAGACATATCTGATGTTCTTGACGATAGAAAAACTTGTAGATAGTGGCATTGACAAAAAAGCAACAATATATCTGAATTTTGAGGACAGAAGGTTATTACCATCGACGCCGGAATACCTGAGCGACCTCGTGGAGTTCATCCATGCCAGACGACTTCTAAATCACGATCGGGTGTATATTTTTCTGGACGAGGTTCAGCGAATCGAAGACTGGGAACAGTACATCAGAAGCATATTCGATGAATTTAAAGGAAAAATAAAGATATTTGTCTCCGGTTCCACGTCAGAACTTACGAAATCGGAACTGAGCCATCTGTTGACTGGGAGACATCTCACCACCCAGGTCTTCCCACTGAGTTTCAGGGAGTTTCTATGGTTCAAAGACATTGATTACGAGAAAGAGTATCTAACAGAGAGGGACACATCGGTAATCAAGGAAATGTTGCGTGAATACCTATCGTTTGGAGGATTTCCCGAAATTGTTCTGGCGGAATCGGGCAAAGAAGAGATTATCCGGACACTGTTCAGTGATATAATCGGAAGAGACGTTATTTCGCGAATAAAAAAGAAAAGCGAGATCATGGATGGTTTATCTTACTTTTTATCTTCAAACATAGGAAAACCTGTAAGTTTTTCAAAGATGTGTAGGCTTTTGAACTCCAGCGGCTTTAAAATTTCTGTTCCGACACTGGAAAGATATTTTTTCATCATGAAGGAGGCATTTCTCTTCTTTGACATCAGGATATTCTCTTACAGCGTCAAGGATCCGTTGCAATACCCGAGAAAGATTTATGCGATGGACACAGGCTTTGCCAATCTTTCAGGATTTAGATTTTCCGAAGATATTGGAAGATACATGGAAAATCTTGCTGCCGTGGAATTATTGAGGAGAAAATCATTAAATCCTGGGATGGAGATCTATTACTGGAAGGACTATCAGCACAAAGAGGTGGATTTTGTTTTAAAGATCGGTCTTTCGGTAGTACAGCTGATTCAGGTGACGCATGCTTCAAATAGGGAAGAGGTAGCACGAAGGGATGTTACGGCGTTGATAAAAGCAGGAAAGGAGCTGAAATGTGATGAGTTGCTAATTCTTACGTGGGATTACGAATCAAACGATGGCGAGATCAGATTCCTGCCCCTCTGGAAATGGCTGTTGAGACTGCAAACGGGGGACTTGAGATGAAAGAACTCCTGATAGCATCCACAGCGTTTGGCTATGTGCCTGCATCCGGTTCCAGCGTCGGAAATGAAAGGATGTGTACGCTCACGCACACCGCTATCAGAATCAGCACAACCTTACCGATAACGAACGGAACCACAACAGCTGCTGAATAGCCTATCGTCAGAACCAAAAACGCAATCGACAGGATCTTTGTCTTCATTGGAATCCCTCTCCCCTCGTGCCAGTTTCTGATGTACTCCCCGAACCATCGGTTCGTGAGGAGCCAGTTGTACCACCGCTCCGAACTTCTGGCATAGCAGGCTGCGGCAAGCAGGAGAAACGGAGTGGTCGGGAGAAGCGGTAGAATGATTCCCACGCACCCGATTACAAGGCACACTGTGCCCGCGATTCTCATGAGCGCGCCGGTTACACCACCTTGCTGTCTGTACATGTAGCTATCTCTGTCTGTTAGGTAGTCAAATAACCTACCCTA
>QMVM01000268.1 GCA_003661105.1 Methanosarcinales archaeon
CCGCCCGATCTTCTCCGCGATGAACTTTCCGAGTTCTCTCCCGTCCTTAAGCCAGATCTCGGTCATGATCATGTGATCCCCGGTCGACGTTGCAACGAATTTCACTTCAGAAAACTCTGTCATTTTGATCGCAACATCGAGAAAATGCGTTGGCTCGACATCGAGACCGACAAACGAGACCGAGTTGTATCCGAGTTTAGCGGGATCGACAACCACGGTGTAGCGCTTTATAACGTCCCCATCCTCAAGCAATTTTACGCGCTTTCGTACCGTGGATTCGCTGACGCCGAGTTTTTCCGCAATCATAGTAAGCGGTGTGCGAGCATTGTCACGAAGTATCTCCAGTATCAACCTGTCTTTTTCGTCGATCATTGTCTATGTCACCATACCTATTTTCGTATTTCTCTTAAACACTCTGGGCGATTTCCGCACCATAATGTCATGCATTTCGTAATACCCATCACTATAACGGTAAACCATTAAAAGGTGTATACATTTAGGTGGTAGCCCCTGATCAAAGAATGGACTGATAAAAAAGAATCATCCGAAGTGCTGGATGGCAGGGGGACTTGCTGGCAATTTCCTGTCTACGATTTTGGAAAAAGCCGAAGATAATATATTTCAGCCACGCTCAGAGCGAGAGCGCATCCTCAACCGCACTTCTGATCAGGTACCCCGCCCGGTGCAGAATCGTATCCCCGAGTTCCCTGTCAACAGTCATGTCAGCGGTGCAAGGGTATGAGTGGTGTGCCTCAGCAACGATATCGCGAATATCCTGCTGTGAGTGCGCAGACGTTCCGATCAGTTTCTTTGCAACAAACCATGTCGATCCGCAGGGTGCGCTCTGCTTGACTGTGACTGCTGAAATTACCCCGTTCGCAACGCTGATCTCGACAGCAGGGATTCCAATCCCGAACTCGGAAACAAATCTTCCGATGATCCCTTCTTCCCGGTTAAGCGAGCAGAACGGCTTTGGAAATGTGGATTCGATCCCGAGATCGCTGCATCTCTCTCCAACCTGTTTCGCAAGCCCTGAAGAGGATTCTCTTGATTGCTCGACCGGAACGATCAAGCACTTGATTCCGGCGTCATTCAGCCGCGGGGGCAGTTCCATCAGTATGTCGGGATGGATCTCTGTTGCGATCATAATATCCGCTGATGGCAGCACAGGGATGTAGGGGGCAGGGTCGTCGATGAAATCAGGCAGTGTCTCTGGCGCAGGGAATCTGATCGTGCCGATGATACTTTCGGCGTAGCAATACCGCTCATATTTACAGTGCGTGCAGAGCGGGTCACACGATTTGCAGAATTCGGAGTCGTTTACAAGGTTTCGTATCACCCGTTCCCCGAAGTTTCCTCCGTAAATGATCAGTAATTTCATTGGCTTGTGAAGTGTTGAAGACGTAATGCCAGCCTGTCAGGCGATTTGACCTGCGAGATCGATCGAAAGTGGTTTTTGTCCTTTGAGTGCACTCACCTTCAGGATGGAAAACCCGATGATGCTTCCACTTTCATCGACTTTTTTCATCACTGCATCGTTCTCCGTCTCCTTGAAGTACCCGGCTTTCCGATCAAAGATAACTTCAAGGTAATCGCCTTCTTTATCATACCATATCTTTATTTCTTTTTCCATAATATAACGTCTCTTAATTCCCATTCACGGCAGCAGATTCCCGCTGCGTACCTTCCAGTTATCCATGATCACAGTCGGCGACACGCTCTGCACGCCGGCAAGCTTCCCGATCTTCTCAGCGATGAATGTCCTGAGTGCCCCCCCATTCGTAAGCCATACTTCGGTCATGATCATGTGATCTCCTGCTGAGGTCGCAACGAATTTAACCTCCGGAAACTCGCTTAAATGCAATGCAACATCGAGGAGATGCGTTGGTTCAACGTCGATTCCGACGAGCGCGACTGAATTGTACCCGAGCTTTGACGGATCGGTTACGACCGTGTACTGTTTGATGACCTCACCTTCCTCGAGCGCACGCACACGGTTTCGTATCGTGGATTCGGCAACATCGAGTCGGGCAGCAATCTCGGTGTGTGGTGTGCGTGCGTTCTCGCGAAGTATGTCTATTATCAACAGGTCTCTTTCGTCAATCATTGTGGTATCACCATATCGGTTTTCGTACCGTTGCCAGTAGTTATGGACGATTTCCGCACCATAATGTTATATACTCGCAATACACATACTAGGACTGTAGGCTATTAAAGGCTTACGCAATCGTCGGAGGTAGTAATTCATGGAGAACGAATGGAAGGACAACAAGGAATCGTATGAAGTGCTGGACGGCAGGGGACTTGCAGGAGACTTCCTGTCAGCAGTCCTTGCGAAAGCCAAAAAAGTTGCCGAAGGTGGTGGAATCTGCGTGATTCAGAGTTTTGAGCCTATTCCACTCTATTCCACTCTGGAAGACCTCGGCTTTGAGCATCTTGCAGAGAAGATCTCGGATAACGAATACCGGGCATATTTTTATCGGAAAGAGGTAAAAGAAGAATCCGGCAGCATGACGATGCCGCTGCATCCGGCAGCACTTGCCAATATCGGTAAAACCGACAAAACACTCGGCAAGATTGTGTCGCAGTTCTGGCAGCTTGTCTGGAAGAAAGAAGACCCTGCTATCGACACGAAGAGCCTGTACCTGCTCTCGCTCGCAAATGGTGTTGGCGCAGGTCGCCTTCGTCAGGCGACGCGGGAACTCGTGAAGGCGTACTACGCAGGAGTTACTGTTTCCGAACTTGATGAACTATTTACACTCCTTGTCTGGAACCAGGGTGTCGGCAACTTCGCGTCAGAGATCAGCCCATCGCCGCTCTTTGCAGCATATCAGTTGATAAAGAGGCTTGAGCTCGAGGGAATGGGCCGGGGCGAGGTGCTGGCGGAACTTGTCAGGAAGTTCGGCGAGGAGAACCCTGACGTGAGCGTGCTCGAACAGAAGAGGTGATCGGGATCAATGGGTCAGGTGATCGATAGATTTATGGATTAATGAGATTATGGAGGATAAAAATATGAAACAACACTTTGCATCGGTGGCTATGATGTTACTGGTGCTTTCAACACTTCTGATCTTTGCTTGTACGGGATCAGCAGCGGCATCAGTATGTGTAGAATGTCACAGCATCATTACCCCGGAGATCGTTGAGGATTTCCAGAGCGGGGTGATGGGTGATGACGTCGATTGCTCAAGCTGTCATGGATTCGCACACAGTTCGGCTGATACCGTTGATAAGGTGAAGATGCCGACACACGAAACGTGCGGTGCGTGCCATGCGGAGCAGGATTCCCAGTACATGGGCGGAAAGCACAGCATCGCGTGGACTGCGTTTCAGGTGATGCCGACGACGAAAGACCAGCCAAAAGAATTGATGGAGGGTCAGAAGGGCTGCGGAGGCTGCCACAAG
>QMVM01000269.1 GCA_003661105.1 Methanosarcinales archaeon
AATTACCCGAATAACCCGACCGCGGCAGTCGCAGATCTCTCATTTTTTAAGGAAGTAGTCGATTTTGCAAGCGAGCACGACATAATCGTTGTACACGACAATCCGTATTCCGAGATCACGTTCGGCAAGTACCGGGCCCCAAGTCTCCTATCCGCGCCGGGAGCAATGGATGTTGGGATCGAGATGCACTCGCTATCAAAAACCTACAACATGACCGGATGGCGCATCGGCATAGCTTGCGGGAATGCGGAGATCATCTCAGGGCTCGGCGCGGTCAAGACAAACATCGATTCCGGGGTATTCGAGCCAGTCCAGGAGGCGGCAATCACTGCGCTATCAGGTCCACAGGATTGCATCAGCGATATGCGCAAGATATACACGGAACGACGAGACCTGATGATTGCAGGACTGCGTACGCTTGGAATCGATGCCGCACCGCCAGAGGCAACGTTCTATATCTGGACGCCGGTGCCTGATGGCTACACCTCGCTCTCATTCTCTGCGATGCTTCTTGAGAAGATCGGGATCGTGGCAACGCCGGGAGTCGGATTCGGGGAGTACGGTGAAGGGTATGTTCGGTTCTCGCTGACGAGCTCCACCGAGCGAATAGCAGAGGCGGTCGACCGGATGCAGAGTGTGTAGGTACTACGTTCTCCGCGTACTTTGCGGTAACGGCTCTGCCGTCGACGCTTGCGTTATAATTTAAGGTATAGTGATTGTAACCACTCAGGTGGGTCGATTGGTCACACGATTGCGATTCTGTACTTTCTGGTAAGAAAAATAACCACGAAGGTCGCGGAGGAACGATAGAAATAATTAGCCGCTTATTACCCCCTCCGCGTCCCTCTGCGGTTAAATTCTCGGTTTGGTCACAGTACCTCCCAGGTCCCGGATATTCTCTGCATAGTGAAGTCCCCCGATAGTGGTTTTAGGACCTGAGTAGTTAATAGTGATTTAGCTAAAATTCGGGCGGTGTCGTGATACAGCAACGTCCCGACCGGGACTCGAACCCGGGTCCATCGCTCCGGAGGCGATGAGGATATCCGCTACCCTATCGAGACTTTTGACGGAGTGTCGAAGGCACAAAGCCAGATGTGCCCTATCCTGAATTTGCGACTACATTCTAATTGTATGAACGTGATAGGTAATCATATATTGCTTTGTAATGGTGTCGCAGTTTCAACCCGACTTTGGGCGTTTCCTCCAATTCCAGTATGTATAGTGCCTTCATTTTACAGATTCATCCTCTATTTGTGTTCTGGCAAGTGCAAGTAACACAACCATCTCAGCGCCGGCTTGTTCTATCAGATATTTCCCTGCCTCTAAAGACGTGCCACTCGTTGTAACATCGTCCAGCAGGAGTACCTGCCGACCTCTGACTACACTTTCATCCGTCACAGCAAGCGATTTTATTTCTAACTGCATATCGCTGCTTTCGCCTACGGTTTTCTTTGGAATCTCAAAAACCCTTGATATAACATCCGTTCCATCAATTACTGAATGTGAACATAATTGTTTCGCGATCGTCCTTATGCCCGATGGTTCAGTTCCTGCTGCATGGGTAGGGATAACACAGATCACATATTCTTCCGTACTTGAAAGAAAGGAACGCAAGCTATTCGTGCAGTAGTTAATTCCTTTTATATGCTGATCTTTTACATCAAGAATCACACGAGAGAACGCATCGAAATTCGGATTATGGCCATCATCCCATGGATAATATATCCCGATATTAAATATATCCTGCAGAGCCACGGTATTATTT
The DNA here is from genome assembly GCA_003661105.1 of Methanosarcinales archaeon. Taxonomy (GTDB): domain Archaea; phylum Halobacteriota; class Methanosarcinia; order Methanosarcinales; family Methanogasteraceae; genus Methanogaster_A. The sequence goes on from QMVM01000269.1 coordinate 1,766, forward strand.
TCCGAATCTCGGAATATCCGGCAGTGTGTTGTTTCTTTCTCCATTTTTAGGTCACCATGAACAGCGAACAGCAGTTATTTGGGACAAAATCAGATAACGTCGTATATCTGAACTTACTTCACATATCGCGTCTATTGGTATTTTATCTGAATAGGCCATATATGCTGCTCTCCGGATGAATTTTACTCATCGCACCTATTTTCATCCTTCTCCTATATCAAGTCATTCAACCCGCCACATAAAATCCCTCAAAACAACCTCAGTTTGTATGGATTTGGCATCCCCAACTTTGCCCCCAGTTCATCGGCTACCTGCAAGAAGCCCCCGCACATACAGCCTCGCCCAGATAAACGCTACTGCAGAACCAGTGATGTTTGCTGCAACCATACCCCACCAGATCCCGGTAAGCCCCATATCAAAGTTAAACGCTAAGAGCGCTGCAAATATTGGGGTCAGGATGAGCGTGCGCAGGATCGTGACAATGAGCGCATTCATACCCCTCCCGGTCCCCTGAAAGAGCGAGGAAGAAAGCATCCCCAACGGCACACCCGCATAGAATAGACTCGCAATCCTTAAGAAGATGATTAGATCAGGCGCGATATGTGCTGTGCTCGCGGAGTGCGTGAACACGGCAGCGATCTGTGGGGCAAAGATGAAGGTTGCCGCCGCTATCACCGCTTCTAGTAACACACCGATCTTTGTTGCATAGAGATGAGCGATGCTCACTTTATCCCAAGCGCGTGCACCGTACGCAGCCCCGGTCACCGGGACGACCGCTGTTGCGATACCGATTAGAGGCAGTGTTGCAATCGATACCACCCGCCATCCGGTGGTGTAGACCGCCACCCCCTCGATGCTGCCCACCGCTACTACCATGACGTTCATTACCACCATTGTAAGCGACAACGAGAGTTGCGTTACAGAAGCCGGAATGCCTACCCTAAAGATATCCCTGACAATCGCTCTATCGAACCTGAAGCCGCTGAATTTGAATGATACGTACGTATCCTTCTTAAAAAGCAGCCAGTTTACCATGACGGCAGACGAGATCGCCAGTGATATGAGTGTAGCCCATGCAGCACCCGCGATGCCCATGTCGAGAGTGTAGATGAAGATCGGGTCCAGTAGGATATTGAGACCTGCCCCCAGCATCATGACGTACATGGCTCGTTTGACATCACCCTCAGCCCGCAGTATAGCGCTTGCGACGCTTGTTATGAATATGAAGATACTGCCTGCGAAGATGATCCTGGCATACGAGACAGCCATCCCTGTTGCACTTCCGGCACCGATCAATGCAAAGATGTCCCGAGCAAAGACAAAGAGCGGGACTGTGAAGAGAATCGCAAGCAAGAGCATTATAACAATAGTGTGAACCGCCACATTGTCCGCACCATCCTTATCCCTGGCACCGATCCTCCTGGATATGGCAGACCCGCCGCCTACCCCGAGTCCGTTGGAAAGCGCCATGGCTGCAAAGAAGAATGGGAAGACAAAGCCGATCGCAGCGAGAGCATCAGCACCGAGCCCTGAGACCCAGATCGCATCAACGAGATTGTAGACCGTCTGCGCTGACATAGCTACGATCATCGGCAGCGACAGTTTTATGATGGCTTTTTTAGGATCGCCGAGAAG
>QMVM01000270.1 GCA_003661105.1 Methanosarcinales archaeon
CTAGGTATTTACAAACACACCCAAAAAAAAGAAGAACTGAAACTTACGACCATGACAAATGTGCAAAAAACATTCTGGAGATGTTTAACTGCAAATATTTGGGAATGAACAGTCATTTAAAATTAATCAGGGTCAAAAGGATGTAGAACAGATTTGAAAATTGATGTGGTCCACAGATAGCGTTTTTTATTCATAGTGACGAAGATGGGCTATAATGCTTGCCCCGTCTTTAGTTCCAATGAATATCTGCACTCCTGGTAAATCGCAAGAACTCACTTTTCCGTATTCATCAGTCTCCCCACCACTGATCCGGCTTACCGAGCTGATATCAATCTCTTTCCCCCTCATCATCTCCTGCACAGTCCTATTTTCCAGCGCAATCTGCACAATCAATTTTTCTTCTTCGGTTAGCCGGTCCGGAATCTTACTACCCAGAGACGCTTCTGTTGAATTATCCGGGGTTTGATAAGCTTCAGAAGTTGGTGGCGATGTTTCGCTTGGTCGTTTAATTTCACCCCTCCCATCCGCAGCCGTCACAGGCACATCGATAACATAGATGTCCGTCTTCCCCCACCCGAATTTCACATTGGGTGCCCACACAAAAGCGATCCTGGATCCATCAGAACTCCATTTTAGGTCATGCATCATGCCGTAATTGTATGGAATGCTCAGTAGCAGATCTTTATCTCCTCCATCGGAGTTCATCACCCATATCCCAGATTTAGCATAATTCTTATCCATCTTTCCGGAATAGCAATACGCCCTTGTTGACCTGGATATGTAAGCTATCCTGTTACCATCCGGACTCCACGCGAGATCGGTCTTAAATGTCAGACTTTCTGTCAACTGCTTGCTGTCATCAGCACCGAGGTTCACTATCCGGATGTTAACAGTATCTTCCTGCCCGACAGCCCCGCGGTCCGATATGTACGCGATCTTTCTCCCATCCGGACTTCATTTCGCACCAAAACACTCTCCAGTTTCCGCTGATATCTGCTCTGTGTTGGTGTTGTCCACATCCACCACCCGGATGCTGCCTGTTGTGAGTTCGTTTGAACAGACTCGCGAAGCCTGGAAGAGTATCCTCTGCCCATCCGGACTCCAGATCAAATCCGGATTGTAGAGATCTGTATGGCCGATCCCGGAAACGATCGTCGTTTCGTTGCCTCCGTTTACATCCATTATCCGGATATCTGCTACAATTTCATGCCTGTTATAAACAGTCTTTCCGGTCGGGTATTGTGCGTAATAGCAAACCTTGCCCCCACCCGGACTCAGTGCCCATCCCAATCCAGGTAAATGTTGATCATCCGTCACAGGAAGAGATACCACCCCCCTTTCATCGCTTCCGTCCGGGTTCATGACCCACAACTCACGTTCTTCATCTGCAATTCTGCGGAAAAATACCCTGCTCCCGTCCCGGCTCAATGCCGGATATTCGCCCCAGGTCAGTGTTTTCACATTGCTGCCATCCGGAGCCATGACACAGATGTTATGTCCGGATTTGAAGAATATCTTCGAGCCGTCCTGACTCCAGACAGGATCCGCATTGCCAGCAGAGTCCGTCGTCAATCTTGTTACATCGTAGCGATACGTTAGATCATTCATCGGGCGTGATTGCAGATGAACCACATTTTCCCCAATGCATCCGCTGAAAGTAACCGTGGTTGTGGATATCAGAATCAATATCACAATTTTATTATATAATTTCATATTTTATTTCCCCATCCTGCTTCTTCAGTCATAGCACATCCTGTGTTGGTTTAGTTCAACCGTTTGCCACCCTTCTTCCAGTAATATCTCATGATCGTCAGTGAGATATCCCCTGGTAGCGCCCAGGCCAGTATACATCGTTAGTCTCATGCGTATTGTTGTATTTGTGTTCGAGGCAAAGACCCACACAGCACAATCCTTCCACCCATCAGAATCCCGCTCGTGCATCTCATAGATCATGCTCAGATTGCACCTCTGTAACCACTCCTTTATTTCGTCTCTGTCCATATATCCACATTCTTTCTTAGCAGAAAGGATGCATTTCGTGCTGGTATGTACCTCCAGCGCTTTCCCAGCTTCAGTGTCCACGATATCCCAATCAGCAGTCCCCTCTACCACGGTCAGCTCATCGATGATATCTGCGGTCACGTTATTCGAAGTATCTACTGGAACCGGTACGAAAAACGTGGTCTCTTCCGAGGTATCAAGCATTACTTCGTATTTCATCTCTGTTTTTCCAATGAAACCTGTTGATATGGAGATACCTGAAACAACAAGTCCTGTTATCAGAATCACCGTGCTCAGTTGCAGCCCCCTGATCTTCCACCGCTCGATGCCCTCCGGAGATTTTCTGCTGCCGCTTAACACCGCATACGCGGAGAGAATGCCAAGAATCAGGCTGATGTACCCCGGTGTGGAAAAGATGGTCATGTAAACTACAGACTCCAAATCGCCATAACATACGCCTGACAGCGGGGGTATGATGAAGATCAGACCAGATATGAGGCAGATCGCAGTTATGACGATTCCGGAAAGGATTGAACATGAAAACTCGTCCGGGTCTTCTCTCGCGTAATTGAGGTGCATATAGGAGAAGACGGTGGCTGAGACGATCCCTACCAGCAACAGAGTGACCTGGATTGGCATGTATCTCACGGTGCCGGGAAATGAGACCAGAAAGAGGACGTACAGACCAACAAGAACCAGGCTGAACACGCCGCCGTATATGCAGGATGCTTTCAGTATCTTCAGTCTCGATCTGTTTTTCATCCACCCATCACCCACGACTCGCCCACGCTCGTGTCCATATCAACCGTCTGCCACCCAACGCTCAAGGGTACATCGTCGCAACCGTATCCCAACACGACGCCCAGACCAGTGTCCATTGATAGTTCCATGGATATGGTTGTATTAGCATTCGAGGAGAATACCCATGCTTCGTAAGCTGCCCCGTCCACCCCGGACAGCGTGCTGAGATTGTGGCTGTATACCCATTCGCGCCCCTCATCCCAGCCCTTTTCCCCGCATTCCTGCTGAGCAGAGAGGACACATCCCGTGCTGGTGCGAACCTCAAGTGCGGCTCCGTGTTCCGTGTCCACGACACGCCAAACGGCATCACCATCGACCAATTCCAGTCCATCAACGAGCTCCATGATCACGTTGCTTGACTCATCAGCAGGTAGTGGCACGAAAAGCGTGGTCGCTTCCGACGTATCGATCGTGAGTTCATACTGCATCATGGCATCTCCAAGAATGCCTGATGATATAGATATGCCGGAAACAACGATACCAGCCAGGAGGATCGTCGTGCTCAGTTGCAGCCCCTGTGTCTTCCACGGCATAATACCCTTCGGAGATCTTGTGCTGCCGCTTAACACCGCGTACGCGGAG
>QMVM01000271.1 GCA_003661105.1 Methanosarcinales archaeon
ACTGGCTGGTGCAAATGGTGTAAAGAACTGGACCGGGTTATTTACTCCGACCCGGATGTGGTCAATCTGGCAGATAAATTCGTGTGTATAAAGATCAATGCGGATAACCATCGCGACCTTGCTGCAAAATACAATCCCACCGGCGGGGTGCCCGCGATTGTGTTTCTCAGATCGGACGGTACGGAAACGCACCGTCTCGGCGGCTATCCAAGAGGCGGGGCTGAGGCGTTCGTGCATGATATGATGACTGCACTCAACAACGCATGACCGATCTCAATTACGCGGTTTACACATATTCACTGCTCAAAGGACTCAACGGGTCGGTTGCCAGCAGTGGTAATTATAACTGCCGGAATGTCAAAACTGTGGAGGCGGCTCATGGTTGAGATCATCGGCATCGGCGCACTGAATATCGACAAACTCTACCTCGTCGAGCGGATCGGAGCGGCTGGAGATGAGATAGGGGTCTATTCTGTGAGCGAGCAGCCGGGCGGCTCTGCTGCAAACACCATCGCGGCTCTCGCCAGACTCGGCATAAAAACGGGGTTCGTCGGGAGGGTTGGTGACGACGCTGATGGAACATACCTGCGTTCTGAGATGGAAAAAGAAGGTGTGGACACGCAAGGGATCGAGGTTGCCCGTGGCAGAACCGGCAGCGCGATCGTGCTTGTTGACCTCAGCGGTGAGCGCTCGATGTATGTACATCCCGGTGTGAACGATGCGCCCTCATCGACGTTAGATAACCCATCCTATGTAAACAGCGCGAAATACCTGCACCTGTCATCCTTTGTCGGCGAAACCGCAATCGAGGTACAGAGAGAGATTTCCGATCGGTCGAAAGCCGAGATCTCCTTTGCGCCAGGGATGCTCTATGTCAGAAGAGGGCTTGATGCACTCAGGGGGATTATCTCAAATGCCAGAGTCGTCTTCCTAAATCGCGATGAGATGGGGATGCTTACTGGATCTGGATACAGAGAGGGGGCGGAAGAGTTAAATGAGATCGGAGCTGAGATCGTTGTAGTGACGCTCGGCGGAGACGGATGCTACATCCGAACACCGGATGCAGAGGTATCCATCCCAGGGCTTGCTGCGAGGGTCGTTGATACGACCGGTGCCGGGGATGCATTCTGTGCCGGGTTTCTGTATGGGCTGCTGGCAGATGAGCCGCTCCACGTGTGCGGGCGTCTCGGGAACTTTGTTGCCGCGAAGTGCATAGGGGCGGTTGGCGCGAGGGAAGGACTGCCGAGAAAGATCGAGATTGCAGAGGATCAAAACTAAATCGGCAGGTGAACCGGATGTTTACAAATGAACGCTGGCTGTTGTGGGATTAAAGATATGAAAGCACGATACTTGTGATTCTGTGGATAAAAGTTAAGTGCGGTGCAATCGTGCGAAGGTATTAATTAGAGTTGTGTGGCGGCAGCTACCAGGAACAATGATCAAAACTCTCTGTCTGTGTCGATCTGAACAGCCAAAAAAAATAAACTTAAAGAAAAAATTGCAGGAGATAAATAAGGATGGGGTACTATTTGAAATACGCTCATGCGGCGATGGAAAAAGCCAGATACGAGATTCTGCCAGATGATGGTACACCCTATGCTGAAATACCCGGATTCGATGGTGTTTATGCGAATAGCGATACCCTTGAGTCGTGTCGAGACGAACTGGAGGAAGCACTCGAGGAATGGATAGTACTCAGAATACGCCTCAATCTGCCGCTACCAGTGGTGGATGACATCGGGCTGGCGATCATGGAGGCAGTTTGATGCCACGGATAAGATATATAAAAAGAAGAAATTTGATACGACATCTGAAACTTCTTGGTTTCGAGGGGCTTTATTCTGGCGGAAAACAGCAAGCATCGTTACAGTCACGCCTTGCATCACGATTGCGCCAGAGCTACCACACAGTCACTGCGCCAATTATCGAAAAAAACAAATAGGTTTTTATGCTTGAATAGGAAATAGAAATGCAAAAGGAACTGGGGGCAGAAGATGGGGTGGAAAGGGACTCTACGATCCATACGAGCGGAAATGCGTCGGGCAGAACGCGATGCCCAACGACGACAGCGTGAGCTTGAAAAGCAGCATAAGCAACTTGAGAAAATGCAGGAACTGGAACGAGCTGCCTACGAAGTCCAGGTATATGAAAATTATGTTGACCTGCTGCTTTCTGTTCATAAGGAATGTAGCGACACATGGGACTGGGAAAAAATTCGATCTTCCGAACCGCCTACCAAACCGACAAAATCTCACACCCACGAAGAATTAGCTAAAGCCGAGCTGGACAAGTTTAAGCCGGGTGTTTTCGACAAGATACTGGGGCGTGCAGAGTCCAATCGAGACAAGTTGGTCAGGAATGTTAGAGGGGCAAGAGAAACAGATGAAAATGAATATCAAGAGGCTCTACAAGCATACGAGCAAGAGTATGTGGACTGGGGGGCAGCCCGTGAAGTTAGTGACAAGATACTCGCGGGTAGTGTCGCAGCATACATAGATACAATCATACAGACAGATCCGTTCAGTGACATTAGCGAACTTGGATCGTCTATCGAATTTCAAGCTGAGAGTATCACCCTCGTTGAAGCAACTCTACATGTGAACAGCGAGCAGGTTATCCCTTCAGAAGCCAAGAGTCTGTTGAAAAGTGGCAAGCTTTCGGTAAAACAGATTCCGAAAGGTAGATTCTACGAGCTATATCAGGATTACGTTTGTAGTTGTGTGTTACGAGTTGCAAGAGAGTTGTTTGCATTACTGCCCATCGAAATGGTGATAGTCAATGCGAGGGGGAGTCTCTTGAACACTCAGACTGGCTATATGGAAGAACAACCCATCCTCTCTGTAACAATCCCGCGAAAGACGCTTGAAGGACTAAACTTTGAAATGATAGACCCTTCAGATTCGATGAACAACTTTGTCCATCGGATGACGTTCAGAAAAACAAAAGGCTTTAGTGCTGTCGAGACCGTCAAGGCTTCAGATTTCATTTTGTGATCCATTTCTATCGGTTTAAACCGTCAGAAAGAACGTATGCATGGATCATGACACTCAAAACGATCAGCGTGCACATAAGCTTGTGTGATGATCCACTCTGCAGATCAATCAATGACCGTAAATCTGTTGTCACTAATCTCAATGCTCAGAGCACGCCCTTCGTGCTTGGAACATCAGACCCCTTGACCGTGGCAGCCCTTGCGAGCGCAATCCCGAACGCCTTGAAGATCGCCTCGATTATATGGTGGTCGTTTTCGCCGCTTGCTGAGATGTGCGCGTTGATGCCAGCACTTGTGATCAATGAGTGGAAGAAGTGCGGCACCATCTGGGTCGTGAGATCGCCGACCATGTCTGAAGAGAACCCG
>QMVM01000272.1 GCA_003661105.1 Methanosarcinales archaeon
ATCTAATCATATTTGTATTTGCCAGGTTGGCATCATGTTTTCAACTGACCAGAACAAATTAAAAAGTCTCTACCAAAGGCTTCGGGAATAACCAGCAAATCAGTTCAAATCAGACCGTGGCGGGATTGGAATCCAGTCATTTGGAACGATGTCGCTGAAGGAGTAGTAGACCCTTCTCTCACTTCACAACCTCGCTCGCATTCGTGATTACAGGGTCTGCACCCAGCACAGAAAGCCGTGTTGCAATCTCATTCGCACCATGATGCCCACCAGTGACCGCTATCGCGTGACGAAGCGCGCAATCGACCACGACAAGCGCGGGATCGGTCCATTTACTCCGCAGAAGCGGCGCAATCTTCCGGACAGCGATCCCACAGGACATGATCGCGATGATCGCATCGTACCCGGATTCCTCTGAAAACGCATCCGGAAATGCAGATTCCGAGTACCAGATCGCCTCGCCGCCGACGAGACCTGCGACGCGCTCTGCAACCGCCCGGTTCCGCTCAAACGAGATCACTGCGATCCGTATAGGTGTGACCTCCTGAAACTTTTCGGATGCACGGCATCGCCGATCAGGATCATGGCCGATCTCTCTATCCCTGCCGCCTCGACCTTCTCTGCGATATCCGCAACCGTGCCCCTGATGATCAGCTCATCCTGCCACGATGCCCGGTAGACGACTGCAACCGGCGTCTCTGGCGGATACTCAACATCGCCCATGATCTTCGCAATCTTGCCCACACCTAAGAATATCGCCATTGTTGCGCCGTGCTTTGAGAGTTCCCGGATCGAGTCTGCCTCAAGCGTCTCGCCAGCCGGGCGGGTGATGATCAAGGTCTCCGTAATCCCGGAGAGCGTAAGCTGCGTTTGAAGCGCGGCTGATGCTGCAAATACCGATGACACGCCCGGAATGATCTCAACGCCGATGTTATGCCCCTTCAGCGCAGCGATCTGCTCGCATATCGCGCCGTAAAGCGACGGATCCCCTGTGTGCAGCCGGACGACCGCCTTTTTGTCGCGAATCGCGCCCACCATAAGGTCGGTCAGTCGGTCGAGGGTGAGCCCGTGACTGTTGATGATCTCGCCGCGGCTGTTGGCAGCGATCTTGCGATCGACGAGCGAGCCAGTGTAGATCACAAGATCAGCTTTTTCGAGCAGTTCCTTTCCGCGAAGCGTGATAAGCTTCGGATCGCCGGGTCCTGCTCCGACAAAATAGACCTTCTCCGGCGTGATCTGCCCCTCCTCCGCATCCCCTTTGTTTGCACATAATATGCTGAAATAATCACCCTTATCCGGAATCTCATCTGTTATCCGCTCTTCGTCAGAGAAGAGCTTCTCAGCAAAGACAAAATTCGTGTAACCCTCATCGATCAGACCGTCCCTGATTTTTTTTGGCGTTCGCGCCTTTAACACGATCTTTGTGGCAACAGGCGAGCCATCGCTGACCACGAACGATCGATCGATGTCGGCATCGGTTCTCGATGTGAATGCCGTGATCGAACTGATTCCAGGCACGGTTTCGATGACGAGGTTCGGGTATTTTTCCCGTATCCGTTTTTTCAGGCGGGTAAACGTCGAGAAGAAGTTGGGATCGCCAATCAATCCGAATGCGACCCGTTTGTGCATGGCGGCGGCGGAAACGACGTCCGCGTTATGGTCGATGGTTCGATCCAGCGTGGTTTTGTCGTGCGTCATCGGGAAATCGAGTATCTCTGCATCCGTATACGGCAGAACCAATTCTAAAGCGAGTTTTCCCGGAACAAATACCTTATCGCTATCTTCGAGTATCCGCACCGCCTTGAGTGTCAGCAGTTCAGGATCGCCGGGTCCAAGTCCAAGTCCTATTAACATTGTTACCTCTTTCTTTCGCTATCACAAAGTTTAAATATTTTTTTCTCGTTCGGATCCAAATCAGTATGCCAGCAGATATCCCCCTATAAATTTATTACGGAAGAATAGCCGCCAATTTCCCCTTTCATAAATATATTGCCTATAAAACTTTCAATTTTTTTTTCCACATTATCGTGTACTTTTATAATTTCTTCGGGCGTTTCCTTAAGATTCTCAAAGTCCGAAATAATGTGACGAGGAAGAGGCATCCTACATTTCACCAAATGGTTTATAAATTCCATATCTGAATTATTTTTGACTGTTATCTTTTTACCATCTGGTACATCCATTTCGATACAGCCTATACAACTGCTTATAAACCGCCAATCTACCGCCTTTTTATAGTGAAATCGAAAATCATGAACTTCTTGATTTGGACCAAGATTCGAACAATTTATAAAGGATACGGAACCTTTCTTACCGTCGTATGCAATTTTGCGACTTATAACTCCAACATTTTCATCCCGTGTCTTTGACTCGCCAAACAATATCACTGCAGCTCCGCCACTCAGAATCGTCCTGATGTCAGCATAATCGAGATTGATCAGAGATGGTTTAGTGATCGTCTCGGATATGCTCTTGACGCTCTCGGAGATCAACTGATCCATCACAGAGAACGCCTGCCTCATCGGCAGATTCGGTACGTAACTGAGCAGACGGTTGTTATCAAACGCTATCAGTGTGTGTGTTACATTACTTAATTCCTGAAGTCCCTTTTCTGCCTTGATGATGCGAGCGCGTTCCACATGGAACGGCGTAGACACCATTCCGACCACAATCGCTCCATTCGCCCGTGCGATATCAGCAACCACCGGTGCAACCCCTGTGCCTGTGCCGCCACCCATGCCAGCAGTGACAAAGACCAGATCAGAGTCTGTAAGAACCTCGCTCAGCGTCCCGCGCGCAAGTTCTGCAGCCCGCCGCCCAACGTCAGGATTTCCTCCCGCGCCTAGACCACGTGTAATTGACTTGCCGACCAATATTTTCTTATTAGCCCTGCACTCACCCAGATCCTGATTATCGGTATCGATCGCAATGAGCTCTACACTATCGACATGAATATCATGCACCCGGGTCACAGTGTTATTGCCTGCGCCACCGCAACCAACAATCAGTATGCGTGGACTCCCTACGAGTTCCATCACCTCATCGACATCTTTTTTTACTTCATATTTGAATGCTCTTTTGAAAATGTCAAAAAAATCCGCTGCACGGTTAAACGACCAACCATGTTGTGCACCTTCAAACTCGTATGCAGTTTCGCCTTCTGCGGTATCGCTTTCAACACCACTCTTATAACACTCTAAAATACGCTGGACTCGATCTTCGCTCCACCCAGGAGGGAGATTATTTTGCATCATGTTCCTTCTTTGCATATGTTTTCGATAGGCTGATCACAACTATGTAGATAATCAAACATCTCCCAATTATTTATTTCTTTTGTCATCATGTATGCCGTTTA
>QMVM01000273.1 GCA_003661105.1 Methanosarcinales archaeon
ATAACTTACAACAGTAGAGGGACCTCTAACGCAGGAACCATTTATATTCAAAATCAAGACAATGATATTTGTTATGCAATAACTGCAAGATCAACCGGATCAATAAAATTGCGGAAATATAATGGCGCTCTTCCATTTGTCCCGGATAATTGGAATTAGAATTGGATTATACAAAAAAATGAGCAAATCAAGTAACTCAAATGGTATTACCTTAATCGAATTAGTTATTGCTATGTTTATAGCGGGAATAGTCTCAATCGCTATATTTGCGGCGTTTAAATCTCAACAAAAAAGCTATCTCATCCAGAATCAGGTTGCTGAAATGCAACAGAACCTCAGGGCAACAATGGATATTATAGCCAGGGATATAAGAATGGCGGGCTTTGGCTTCAAAGCAGGAAGAATTGCCTACTGGGATGGTAACGGAAATGCAAATATTGATGCCTTTTCGATCTTCAATAATAATCCGGATCGTATTGATTTAGTTTATGCAGATGCCAGTGTCACCACATCCATTTCGGCTCCTATGCCCAATCCGAGTGCAATATTTAAGGTTGATTCCACAACCGGTTTCGAGCCAAACGATCTAGTAATTATTACAGATGGAGATAATACCACCCTTGTGCAAATAACACATAAAAACGCTTTTGCCTCAACGCTACAACACAATCCTAGCTCTCCAGTCAATCCCCCAGGGGGTAATAATACAATATTCCCCGACGGTGGGTATGGCATAGGAAACAAACTATATAAACTTAAATACATGTCATATGATATAGACCGTTCTGACCCTGATCATCCAACATTGAGAGTGGACCCTGATGGTCCTGTAGGAGCTGGAGCCTATCAGCCTCTTGCTGATAATATTGAAGATTTACAAGTTATCATAATTTTTGCGGATGGTCATGAAGCGAATACTTATGATGACACTGATGGAGATAATACAAATGATTACGATAAGATAAGATCGATCAGGATCAGTATACTTGCTCGCACCGACAGGCAGGACCCGGACTTTAATGGACAAAGACCGGCAATAGAAGACCATGCCGGCGGCGACCCGGATCATTATCGAAGGCGGCTGCTCAGTTCGATAATCAGAGTGAGGAATTTGGGACTGTAACAGAAAGGGGCAAATGAGACATGAAGGTGTAAGGATGCTGGACGAGAAAGGCTTTACCCTAATAGAAATATTGATAGCTATAGCGATATTCGCTTTTGGAATACTTGCCGTAGCTGCAATGCAGATAAGGGCCATCCAGGGAAATTCGTTTGCCGGAGGAATGACCGGAGCCTCAAGCGTTGCTCAAAATAAGATGGAAGAGCTTATAACATTACCTTTTAATGACGCTCAGCTTGTTGACATAAATGGAGATGGAGATGCCGGGCTGGATAAACCGACAAAAAACGAAGTGCTTGCCGCCGGCAACGTTCTCATTGCAGCGGGAGTAGCCGGATCACCAGATTATGCACAACAGATAACAGGCCCTGATGGCATCAGAAGCTACTACCTTTACTGGGATATAAGCCCAAGCCCACCTCTTATTCCAACAAGAAAGACAATCAATGTGATTGTAACCTGGAACGAAAGGGGTATGCATCGGGTTGCTCTTAGCTATGTTAAATTTTAGATCATTGGATTTCCTAAAAGGTTGACAGGCAATGACCGATAAGCTCAACAGTTATTTGCTAAAATCCCGCCTGAAGGACACCATGTCCGGATTGAGGTATGGTCCATGAAAAAACTTATTTTTCGATTAAGAGATAAAGATGGTTCCGCGTTGGTTATGGCTTTAATGATATTGGTAATACTTACTCTTATAGGTATAGCAGCAACAAATACATCCACAATAGAGATACAGATTGCCGGCAATGAAAAAACTTATAAGGAAGCATTTTATAAGGCCGACGCGGGTGTATCTTTTGTGGTGGCAACATATCCATCGTTGAGTTCCTCTTCCATCTCTGTAGACATTAATAATGACGGAAATGATGATTTTGAGGTGAAGATGGGTCCATCCGGTATTATTGACTTCGGTCCCCCCAAAGAAATCGAGATACAATCAGATTCTTTAGGTGGCCCGGGAAATGTATCTATCATCGCCGGTGTCCGTTATCCTACACAGGGAGGCGCGCGTGAGGGGACCGGGGAAGAAGGCGAGTATTGATGTAATGGACTGAAATTTTGGCAAACATATAAAACATAAATCCACCTCTCAGGAGGAAACCATGAAAACAAAAAATCCTAAATGCCGGTCTATTGTTATTGGTCCTATGGCAAACCATTGTTCAAACATTCCTCCATCTCCTGATAGAAGGTGGTCAGGGGGAGGAAAGATATCGTGTGCTATGATCACAGGCGTATGCATGATAATGGCTCTTTTGGTATTTGTGGGCGACTCAAGGGCGGCTGATGACGATATACCTTTTTTTGCAGGGGAAACAGGCCTTCCAAATGTGATGTTTATATTTGATAATTCAGATTCCATGCAGGACGTCCCCTACTTGAGAAAGGATGGAAATACACTGCGTCCCCGGGGGTGGCGGTGGCGATACGGGGTGAAGGATGAAGACGGTGACGGGTTCATAGATGAAACAAAGGATGGGAATATTGACTATGACTACAACAAATATACCAGCGCAGATGTTGAGGTGCCTATGCTGGGAAAGATACCACCTCCACTTCCGAGAATTGATGGAGGTCCTGCCGGCCTGTCGAGCACTGTGACAAAGATCAATAGAAACCAATATTGGTACCTGATTTATGATGAAAATCTCGACTGGAATGCTATCAAAGCAGGCTGGCCTGAAAACTATCGGTACAACAAGATCCAGATAGAGGACCCGGGTGGAGGAAGTCCTCAGATACGGACAATATACAATTATAATAAAGACTCAAAATATTGGACCGTCTACAGACATGATAGTGATGAAAACTACAACATTGATTACCTTGCCGGTGTCGATGCCACAGATAAATGCTACGCGAATAACAGCGGCTGGTGTACTACCTATGATAACAGTAATCCTTTTACTTATACAATATTGACCGGGGTGCCGGGTGAAGTGACTTATCCATATATTCGAACAGATAGTAATCATGGCAGATATATACGTGATGCCAATGTGGACTGGTCTGCAATTGACAAGGATACATGGAAAACAAACTATGCCAACTGTCTTCTGGTGGTGACAGCGGGAACAAACGAAGGAGAAAGCAGGAGACTCTCAGGGAGAAACATCGGATCAAAGTACTGGACGGTTACTCCGGGTTTCCCTGAAGACTCAGATTACACAACCAGATATAAAATCGTCGGAGATCCCGATGATAACAGATATGCCTCCGGTGGAA
>QMVM01000274.1 GCA_003661105.1 Methanosarcinales archaeon
AGCAGTTCCAGAACGCTCGAACCAGCGACCGCATCAGACACGATACGTGCGACATCAAGCCGTGCTTCATTCTCCGCAACCCTCGCCACCGCCACCGCTGTCATCGGGCGATCCGGCACGGCAGCGCACTCGGTTGCTGGCTTCTCTGTCCGAAACGTACCTATCAGGGTTGCACGGCCAATGATCTCTCTCTTATCCATCCCGATGAGCGGATGGTAGATCGGCATCCCGAGTCCGTGCATCTCTGCAAGCATATTCTGTGAGGTCTGGGATGCGACTTGTCCGAGCGATGATCCTGTGACGATGCCGCAGGCACCTTCCTTCTCTGCGACCAGAGTCGCGATCCGGTACATCATCCGCTTGCAGATCACGCAGGTGATGCGCGGCTCGCAGTGGCTCGCAATCTCGCGAAGGACTGCTCCATAAGGAACCCTGTACGCGGTCATATCGGAATAACTCCACTCGAAAAGCATGTTTATGCTCTGTTCAGCTAGTTCTCCGCTCTTTGGGTCTGTAAACTCCTCGAGATCGAAGTAGATCGGGATGATCTCGGCCCCCCTCCTCATCAGCATCCACGCGGCAACCGGCGAATCGATTCCCCCGGATACCAGCGCAATCATCTTCCCTTGTGTGCCATACGGAAGCCCGCCGACGCCGGCAGCGATATTCGTGTAGATGTAGGCATGCTCCTGCCGCATATCCACAAATATCTCCCGATCAGGGTTTGTGAGATCGACCTTTGCCGAGGTACACCCCACGACCGAATCCCCACATGCGATTGCAAGATCGATCGATGTGAAATCATGGATCCCAGATCTTGATGCACGGATCGCAAAGGACTCGCTGTCCTTGATCAGGTCTTTTCCGATCTCTGCCGCGGTCTCTGCCGCGCTTATAAGCGTTGCACCAGTTGTGATCGCAGGACTTGCCGATGCCGTACCAAAGACGCGGGAGATCGCATCTGCGGCACCCTGATCGCTTGTATGCACAAAGATCCTGCCCCATTCCCGCGTGACCCTTGAATATTCTATGTCGCGCCTCGATAGCGCTATTTTAATTCTGCTGATCAACACATCCTCAAAACGCCGCCTGACCGGAGGGCTTTTAAGTGCGATCTCATCGTACCTGACGATGACCGCGTCACAAGTATTATTGCTCACGGTAACCAAGCACCTCGATTGATCTTGTAAGATCGGTTCCGGACACTATGCCTGTGATTGACCCATTGTCCTGTACCAGCAGCTGCCCGACGTTTTCTGCGGACATCATCTTGAGCGCATCCACGGCATCGGCATCCTCCGGGATGAAGCTAACTTTCTTCGCCATTACCTCCCTCACCAGCACGTTGCCATGCTCGCTCATCGGAACGCCCCTGATATCGGTAAACGTCACGATTCCAACTATCTTTCCGGTAAATTGATCGACGACCGGGTATCCAAGATGTTTCTTCTCAAACATCAACCTGAGAAGTTCTGAGATAGTCAGGTTGTCCTGCACATACGCGATCTCGCGGGTCATGAGGTCTCTTACCTTAATGCCTTCGAGTGTCACCGACATCTCTGTGTACTTCTCTTCCTCTGATGCGCCGATATAGATGAAGAAAGCGATCAATATAAACCACACAGCACTGGGCACCAACAACCCGAATACAGCCATTATGATAGCGAACATCTTCCCGATATTCACCGCCTTTCTCGTTGCCTGAAGATACGGCATTCGCTTGACATACCATGCCCGGAGAACACGCCCCCCATCCATCGGGAACGCCGGGATCAGGTTGAAAACGAATAATACAATGTTAATGTACGCAATCGACCCTAAAAAACGGGAAATATATGAAATCGTGGGGATCTGCACTATGCCATAGCTACCAAGTCCGAGATACGCCAGATAACATAAGACCCCTATCGTGAGTGATACCAGAGGACCTGCTATCGAGATCCGCATCTCGGCGCGCGGATCGCGCGGGACCTCATCCATCGCTGCGATGCCGCCGAGAATGATCAGCGTGATGCTGCGAATCTTGATCCCGTATCTCATCGCAACCCACGAGTGTCCGAGTTCGTGTAGCAGCACGCAGGAGAATAAGAGGATGGTTAAGGTTAGCGCGAGCGCATACCGGAGCGGAGCAGGCGTAACATCCGCGAATCCGAATTCAGCATCTTTTGAGAAGACGTATGGAAATAGTACGAGAACCAGCAAGAAAGAGATATGAATCTTGATCGGTATCCCCATTACCTTCCCAATCTGTATTGATGTTTTCATGATTACTCCAGCGTCTTTGTTCTATTTGTCCGTATCACACAAAAGTATATATCCTTTTAGTTCATTCTATCACATACCATTAACACTGTATGGAGGGATTGAATGCACGCAGAAATGACATCACTATTCGGGCTCAACGTATATACTGACAAGGGATTGTATGTAGGAAATGTGAACGATGTTGTAATCGAGACGGCTGATAGGTTGGTAACAGGTCTTGCGCTTACCAAAGTCAATCGAGAACTGTTCAATGTGAGCCGGGAAGGAGTTATCCTGCCGTACCGGTGGGTGCTTGCGATTGGCGACATCGTCCTTGTGAAACAGGTCAATCAACTGGCAAAGAAGGATGAGCGTGAGTGATTTCAGGGATCACGAGATATATGCTGACCTGAGAGCAACTCCGCCAGTTATCATCAGGGTAGATGGCAGGAGCTTTAAGAATCTCCTGCAAAGACACGGGTTTGAGAAGCCGTTTGATCGCCGTTTTGCATCAGCGATGGCAGGTGCAACAGAATTATTATTCCAACAAAGCGGGCTATGTCCTGTAGTTGCGTACACCTTTTCAGATGAGATTAACATCCTTTTCAGAGATACATTGCCGTTTGATGGCAGGATCGAAAAACTAGTCTCGGTCGTGCCGAGTTCCATATCAAGCGCGCTTACCCGGTCCCTCAAGATAGCCCCGGTCGCATTCGACGGGAGGGTAATACCGCTGCATCCTGAGCAGATCATCGAATATCTGGTCTGGCGGCAGGCAGAGGCATGGCGGAATTGCATCAACGGTTACGGGCATTACACGCTTTGCTCGACTGGATTATCCGGAAAGGAGGCTGCATCGAGGATGCTTGGCTTGCGAGCATCCGATATCCACGAACTGTGCTTCCAGCACGGGATCAACCTTGACAAGGTGCCTCTCTGGCAGAGGCGGGGAGTTCTGGTGTACTGGGAGGAATATACGAAGCCCGGTTATGATCCGGTGCGCGATATCGAGGTGGTTGTGAACCGGAAGAGAGTCACGCAGAACTGGGACTTACCAATCTTTGCGTCTGAGGAAGGGGGCGTGATGGTGCGGGAG
>QMVM01000275.1 GCA_003661105.1 Methanosarcinales archaeon
TACAGTTGAGGGTAAACCATTCGTTTGAGAGTCCTTAACTCACAAGCGGTAGCACCGACGCTCTCGTCCCATCACAGCGATCTCGGTTGCATTGCGCCAAGCACATCCCCGAAACCGTACTTGAGCGTAATTCTGCGACTTCTGCCGTGCACTCCCTCGGTCGCGATCTCTGCATCGATCAGCCGCAGCGTTGCGAGTTTATGGAGCATCGCATGAAACCTTGTGTACCCAAGCCCTGTTGACTCGTGAAAGGCGGCATACAGGTCGCCTGCTGTCTGCTCCGTCTTCACCACTTCCTTGCCCCCTCCTTCCTTTCCAGCCTGCTCCTTCGCCTCAGCCCTCTTCGCAAGGATTATAAGGATCGCCTGTTCGCCACTGCCAAGCGATGCGATCATGCGCGAGAGATGGAGCATCCGGGATTTCTTGTACGCCAACCGCACATCGTCTTCCGATATGCTCGTGTCCGCCCGCTCTTCGGCATTGAGCGCAGATCGCTTGAGAAGGTCGATCCCAACCCTGAGATCGCCGGCTTCTGATGTGTAATCGACGATAACATCGAGAACGTCCGGAGAGAGTACGCCCGGGTAAAATCCCAGTTTTGCCCGGTCAGAGAGGATGCTTTTTATCTCATCCCACGCATACCTCGGGAACAGGATCTCTTCTGGCAGGAATATCGAGCCAACCTTCGGATCGAAGACATAACTCAGACTGTCATCGCTTAAGATTGCGATTACGCCGATCTTCGTTCCCGGGTGTGTCTCGTGAGCACGCAACAGCGAATAAAGTACGTTATCTGCCTCTTTTTCGTGGAATAAATAATTTATATCATCGAGCGCCACGATCAGGATCTTTTCATTCCCCACAAGATACTTTGCAATCTCATCGAGTATTTTTTTAAACGAAACTCCGGAAGTCGGCGGAGCATGTCCGATCAAGCTATGGAATATCTGTGAGAATATCGTGTATCTGGTCTGGCTCGCCTGGCAGTTGACATGCGCAGTGATCACACCGGATGCATGTTCGCAGAGTTCCTCAAACGCCTTCCTCACTGCCGTGGTCTTCCCGGTGCCAGGCGGACCAACACAGAGCATGTTGAGCGGGCGCATCCCCTGAAGCGCGGGGCGCACCCCAAAGATGAGCGATTTGAACTGCGAATCCCTGTGTGCGAAATGCTCAGGGACATGATCGAATTCAAAAAGTTCGCCCCGCCTGAACAGGGTTTGATCCCACAACAGGGTTTTTCCTGGCATGGGATGTTATTTCTGGCGGGTGTTAATTATGGGTTTCCCTACAAAACCCTCGAAGTTGCGACATCGATTATGGGGTTTTTGTCGCATCACCGCATCTTCTTAAGCAGCGCGCTGATATCCTCGTGAAATCCAAGTTCGCCGCCCTCGACAACGGTTTTCTTGATGCCTTTATGCCCTTTGCGCGGCGGATGTAGTCTGAAGATCGGCTTTAGTTTCGGGATGTCCGAGAGCTTTGCATCACCGCTACAGACCTTCTCTGCAAAGTCGGATACGGAACCAAGTTCGCATTCGTCCATGTACTCCTGCGTGAGTCTTTCTCCGCCTTCGATCCGACCTCTAAGTGATAAGAGATTTGTAAGCGCTTCTGCATCCGCAGTTCCCCATGCGATATAGTCCTTCGTCTTCCGAACCATTCCTTTGTAATGCGGGGTCTCCTCTACGACCACGCAGTGGTTGACGCTGTGCAACCGGAGCATCTTTAAGGTGTCCTGTATCTCAGGGCGTACCCGCACATCTCCGCGAAGCCTGACGACTGCGTACATCATCTGCCCCCGGTGCGCATCATATTGGTCTGTCTCAGCGCGGCGTACGTCGCCTTTGCAAAGTTAAGCGTGGTTCGGGTCAGACCCCATGACCGGGTCCAGACATCCTTGATGCCAGCCATCTCGAGAACTTTCTTTGCAGTCGCTCCTGATGCGATTCCAAGTCCCCTTGGTGCAGGTTTCAGTTCGATGCCAACGCTGCCTGCCCTTCCGACAACCTGAAACGGCACCGAATGCAGATCGTCACAGCCGCACTCCCACGACCCACAGCCACGTTTGATCCCGGTCAGATGCAGTTTTGCATTGGCGATCGACTTGCGTATCGCAGGTCCTGCCTGTCTGTCTCTGCCCTGTCCGAATCCAATGTATCCGTCCTTATTCCCGACAATCGATACAGCCCTGAACTTGACTCTTCGCCCTGAGTCAGTCATCCGCTGCACCATATTCACATCCAGCACATCTTCCTCAAGGTCAGGAAGCAGCACCTCGATGATCTCTACTTCCCTGAGTGGAAGTCCTGAGTTTAAGACCGCGTCGATATCGGTGAGCTTGCCCTCGCGGACAAGGGCGCCTAATTGGGTCTGCGGTATCCATTCTCCGTCCATTTATGCACCTCCGAATTCAGATGTGATCTGTGCCTTCGTCGCCTCAAAGATCGACGGCAGGTCAACGTCCCTGTACGCCGCCACCAACTCTCCGCGAATTCGCTCATCAGACGGGAATATCACCGGATCGTGTGGGATGTCCATGCCTGCATCGACCGCGCCACGAAGCGCCGCATACACCCTTGAACCGGGGGTGGATGCCTGAAGGCCCATATCGAGTACGCCCTCTGTAAATCCTTTGCTGATGGTGCGATACCCGAACAATAGTCCGGCAAGGTATGCTGCAGTGGTATTTCCTGTTGATCCGGAATATCCGTACTTCCCAAGTTCAATCGATGTAGCCGATGAGAGGATCATATCGCCCTCTTTTTCAGGGATTGCGAGTTGTAGTCTGATGTGTCGTGCACTTCTGCGCACCACCATACGTGGCTTCTTTGATAACAGCAGCCTGAGGCGCCTGTGATAATTTGTTCTGCCTTCTCTGCGCCGTCTGAATGGTACCCGGTATCTCGGTCCGGTCGCCATCTACTGTTCCTCCAATTTCATTATCATATCTTGCCTTCTGTAGTTTGTGATTGCATAAAGGTTTCGTCATCATTATATGCGATGTAGTACAGGTATAGTATTGGAGTGGTCGTAATGAAGTCGGGTAGATTGATACTGATCGCCATGGTGCTGGTATCAATACTGGCAGGCACGGCAGGCGCGCAGGTCTACAATCCCAGAGATGAGTATGACTGGACCGTGAACTGGTCGGAGCGATACCGGTGCGCGGTATCACCATCAATGAATGCAGTGGCACATTCGCTGTGTTGAGGGCACTTGACCCCGGCGCAGAGGTGTTATTCAAATACGAGATCGACCCGAACCGGACTGTGATGCTTCCTCCCGCGGTGGTCGAGTTAGTTGACCTCACGCAATACGCGGCGATAA
>QMVM01000276.1 GCA_003661105.1 Methanosarcinales archaeon
ACCTTGCACGGCTGTTTTTTGAGACGGGAGATCCTGATCGGTCCGAACTCGAATGGAAACAGCTTCTCCTGATCCAGCCGGATAACGTGAAAGCACACCGGTATCTCGGAAAAATTCTGCTTGCGAAGGAGAGATTCACAGAAGCACGGGAAATCGTTAAGAACGCCCAAGAGCTGGGTATCCGGGACGATGAACTGCTTGAGATAGCAGAAAAATTAAAGAAACTTGCTGATCAGGAAAGTCAGGAAGATTCTGCCGATTGAACACTTAGCATCTTTTTTTGGTGATCCACTTTAGCAGCAGATGTTAGAAAGTCCGACCCGCTTCCTACGAAAAGACTTAACCTACAATAGCGTCTGCAATAACCACAATGCGTGTTTACGAAAATCCCCTCCTGAAACTGAACGTCTCTGTTCATGACAACAAGGTGCGGCTCGATGCGGAGGGTGCACTATCCCTGCCCGCAAAACCTGTTCTAAAGAAGATAAACAAGGTATTTGCAGACGAAAAACCGATCCGGAGCGATGAAGAAGAAGTCATCTTCTCGACATGGGTTCCCCCGATACCGAGCATCCCGTTTGACCGGATGATATCAGCAGAGGTTGGCGCACTGCTTACGAAGCGGGTGCCGGACCAGACCTCTGTCGGGATCACGATGCGATGCCCGAACAACTGCATTCACTGCGGCGCATCCGACATCGCAGGGAGTGGGGAACCAGGGCGCGATGAGATCGAGAATGTGATCGATCAGGCGCTTGATCTCGGCACCTACTTAATCTCCTTTGACGGCGGCGAGCCGATGATGAGAAAGGATCTCCCGCAGATGGTTGCGCATGTCGACAAGGAGCGGGCGATTGCGACATCGTTTACGTCCGGTTACGGGCTTTCCGAAGAGATGGCGCACGCACTGAAGAGCGCCGGTATGTACGCGGTCCGGGTCAGTCTCGATGGTGCGGACGCGACAGAACACGACCGGATGCGCGGGCGTGCCGGTGCATTCGATGATGCCATAACCGGCATTAAAAACGCGCTTTCTGCGGAAATGCTTGTCGATATGTTCGTGGTGGTGTCACCTGCAAACATCGACAGTCTGGATGAATTCTACTCGCTTGCCTGCGATCTCGGGGTGCACGAGCTCTCGATCTACGAGATCATCGCTGTTGGCAGGTGGATGGATCATGAGGACGAGGTAATCACGAAAAACGATGTTGTCCGACTCACAAAGTTCCAGAAAAGGATTAACCGGCAGCCGGATGGTCCCAGGGTCACTGCGTTTCCATATTTCATGGGACCTGATCTCTTCGGCTGCTTTGCAGGCAGACGGTGGATGCATGTGACCGCGGCAGGCGACGTTCTGCCGTGTGCATACACGCCACTATCGTTCGGAAACGTGCGGGAGGAGCCGCTTGGAGATATCTGGAAGCGGATCGGGAAGCACCCTGCATACAAAGGATCTGCCGACTACTGCATGATGCGAAACCCCGAGTTTCGGAAGCGGTATATCCACTCGATACCTGATGGTGCGGAGATGCCGTACAGGGTCGGGTGAATCGGTGCTGGATTCAGAAAAAGATGATCAATACTGTGGAAGTGTGGAAAGAAGGGGGAATGTTCACAGCATATTGCCCGGAATTAGATGTTGCGAGTTGCGGACATACGCCCGAAGAGGCGAAGAAGAATTTAGGGGAAGTTATAGTGATACAACTGGAAGAAACAACCAAGCTCGGGATGCTGAAAGATTTTTTAAGTCTCTCTACGTTCCCATGGTCGGTTGAAAACACGACGCCAATCCTGCAAACACTGGTACGGTCGGACTTCCGGAATCAGTTAAATCGGTGTTGATGGCAACGCCTTTGCTGGCGAAGACAATGGCTAAAAGTTTTGCGGTTCACTGATTAATCCGGCAACTCACCTTCACAGCGTCATTGACCGGAGCTTCGAAAGAACCACGCGATCGAAACCGATCCGCTCAAACGCAGCCGCCACATCCTCCTGCACAACCCGAAACTGCTCGGCGTCGCCCGATTGAACCTCGACGCATGCAAGGCGACCATGGTCCCGGACCCGGACCCCGCAGAAGCCCTGTGAACGAAGCATCGATTCCGCTTCTTCGATGCGGGAAATGCGCTTGACCGTGATCTCTGTGCCGGAAGGAATCCGGGTCGCAAGGCACGATTCCGAAGGCGCATCTGCAACAGATAGCCCGAAATGCCTGGCGATCTCCCTGATCTCCGGCTTCCCGAGACCGAAATCGACAAACGGCGTGAAAACACCTGCATCCTTGATTGCAGCATAGCCGGGTCGGTCTCCTGCGATATCTGTTATGTTTGTTCCGTCTGCGATCGTTTCAATCTTGTTTCGGGAAGCGATTTTTGCAAGTTCTATAATCAGATGCTTTTTGCAGTGATAACATCTGTTGTATGGATTCTCTGCAAATTCTTTCTTCTTCAGTATCTCGAAATTGAAGATCTCGTGTTTTAACCCGATCTCATCTGCCATCTTTATGGAATCCCTCAGTCCGCGGTGCCCGAGTAGCTCCGAGTTGGCAGTCACTGCGAGCACATCTGCACCGCTCTCTTTCGCGACAGATGCGAGCACGGAACTGTCCACGCCGCCAGAGAACGCTAAGAGGATGCTTCCGTGTTCCGCAATCGCATCGATTACGCGCCTTGTCTTCCGCAGCGTTTCGTTCATGTTCGTATGTTTGACATTTGCGTGTTTGCATGTTCGTTCATGTTATGTGGCATACCCACCGATAATCTAACAATGGCACGCAATCAGCATGATCATTTCTACAGGCTGGCAAGGAAGGAGGGCTACCGGTCCAGAGCAGCGTACAAGTTAAAACAGATCAACTCAAAGTTCCATATCATCAAGCGGGGGAATAATATCGTTGATCTGGGCGCTGCTCCTGGAGGATGGCTTCAGATGGCGCGGGAACTCGTCGGAGCCGGTGGTACGGTAGTGGGCGTGGACATCCAGCCGATCCGTGAGATTGAGGGCGTGATCACCATCGTCGGTGATATCACGGCAGAGGATACGGTCGACAGGATCAAGGAACTGGTCAAAAAGGCAGATGTCGTGCTCTGCGATGCTTCACCCAATCTTTCAGGCGACTGGAGTTATGATCATGCGCGATCGATCGACCTGACCGAACAAGCGCTCTCGTGCGCAGAGCAGATCCTAAAGCCGGGAGGACATTTCGTTGTCAAGGCGTTTCATGGCGATCTCTTCGCTGAGTATCTGGGGAATGTGCGGTCGGTATTTAAGAATGTGCGTGCCCACTCGCCTGAGGCGTCACGCAAGGCGAGCGCGGAGAC
>QMVM01000277.1 GCA_003661105.1 Methanosarcinales archaeon
AGCACAGAGTGAACCGGAAGTAAACAACGAACAACCTGAAGAGGAACTAGGTACATCAGAAGAAGAGGAACCTGTTGCAACAGGTGAACCTGAAGCTTCTGAAGAGACTGGTTCTGAAGAACAGGATTCAATACCGAAATCAGAAGAGTATGACTTTAGTGCAATACCTCGTGACAAGATTATGCCATTTGACATTAATGTAAATGGAATGAAAGTCAGAGCCACTATGGAAGAACTTGAAGCAGGTTTCAAAAAGGGTATGAATTATACTCAAAAGATGCAAGAGATTGCTCCTCATAGACAAGACATGAACCTAATGACAGAGCATGGTCTCAGTACCGATGATCTGAACTTACTCATAGAAGCTAAGAAGGGCAATAAGGAAGCATTAGGCAAGCTGATTGCAAATGCAAAAGTAGACCCACTGGAACTGGATGCAGAAGCAGCTCAAGATTACACTCCAGAAAATTACGCCAAGGAAGTTCCTAACGTAGAAATGGAGCAAGTAAAAAATGAAATACTTGCTGATGGAGACTTTGCACCAGCAGTTGAAAATGCTTTACAGTCAATGCCGGAGGATATGTACCAGATGGTTTCATCTGATGCCAGGGGCATGAACTCCTTATATAATGATATGAAATCTGGAATGTATGACAAGGTTATGCCTGAAGTCATGAAACAGCAAGCATTATATGGAATGAGAGAGCCAACTATTCAGACATACTTGAATGTTGCAAAGCAATATTTTGGTCAAGGTGAAAAGGCAGAAGCACCTATTAAAACAGAAGCTCCTGCTGTATTGCCAGAACCAACCGTAAACAAAGAACTGAATAACAAACGAAGAAGTGCCGGAACTACTCCGCCTGCTTCCAAGACTAAGCCTGAATCTTATATTCAGAAAGATCTTGAAAGTATGGATGAGGATGAGTTCGAGAAGGAATTTCAGAAGATGGTAGGACGTTCCACAAATGACTTTAGATAGTCGAAGGAAAATAAAATGAAATATACACTTTCTACAGCTGTCGTTGCAGCTTTACAAGTTAATTCTAGCACAGGTGCTGGTCCAGGAACTACTTATGACGGAAACACTTATGGTGATGGTACCATAGCGACAGGTGGTTCTCACGATAACGTAAGAGTTGATTATTATGATCGTGGAGCAATTAAAATTGCTGTTGAAGATTTGATTTATGGTAAATATGTTGATTCTAAAACACAAAAAAGAAACTCTGGTAAAACATTCAGAATTTCAAGATTCTTGCATATTCTAGATGATGCAAACGTAAATAACCAGGGTCTTGATGGTGATGGTAATGTCATTGGAAATACTTCTGTTATTTTTAACAACATTGCTTATGCAAATCAAGGTGCAGCAGATGCCGCTAAAGCAACTTATGATGCTACAGCAGAAGGTATAGCAGCTATTGCTAATAACGTAGAACCACTTACATTTGCAGTAACAACTGGTGGTGGTAACATGTATGGTTCAAGCCGTAATGTTGGTGATGTTGTAACTGGTATTCCTGTTCTTTCAGAGGGTGCAGATAGAGTTAACCGTGTTGGTGTTACTCGTGAGAACTTCTCTTGTACTCTAGTAAGACAAGGTAACTTTGAAGAGTATAATGATGAGGTTCAATTGTTCTCTGATCATGATATGCAAATGGAATACAGAACTAAACTTGCAAGACTTGCAATTGAGGTTAAAGATGACAATACACAACTTGGTATGCTTGGTGCTGCTGGTGTTAGATTCTATGCTGGTTCAGCAACATCAATTGCAACAGTTGGTGCAAGTGACGAAGTAGCACTTCCTACTTATGACTTCTTCCGTAAGATCGTAAAACGTCTTAAAATCAACCTAGCAGTTAGAAATGACTCTATGCTTACTGGTTCTACTAAAGTTGGTACTACTCCAATTAACAGAGCTTACTATGCAATCGTTGGTCCAGATGTTGTTTATGATGTAGAAGGTATTACTGAATTTAGAGCTGTACATGAGTATGGTTATGCTTCTAACCTAGCTGACAATGAGATTGGTTCTATCCATGAGACTCGTTTCCTTGAAACAACTAGAGCAATGAAGTATTCTGGACAAGGTGCTGCAGTTGGTACAAACCCAGGTGCTCAAGAGACTAATGGTGCATATGATGTGTTCCCTATTCTTTATCCGACAAAAGGTTCTTATGCAACAGTATCTCTAGCAGGTGCAGGTGCAATTAAGTTTAAATCTAAAGCTCCAGGTAAAGCTACATCCGAGGATCCATACGGAGTTAAGGGCTTGTTCTCTTATAACACTTGGTTTGCTGGACTTGCTTTGCAACCGGAAAAACTGTTGGTTGCGTACTGTACGGCTTCTGAGTAACCCGTTTAAGTCATACGCAAGTATGACTTAAGCCTCTATAGAGCCACCTCAATGTATCCTCTCAAATAGCAGAGAGGTGGTTCAATTAGTGGCTTCCACTAAATAAAAACAAACAAAGGATTCCCATTGGCAACAATTAAAGAAAAAGACGTTGAGAACAACCGAGAGTTAGCTCTATTAAAAGAAGAGGCAGCAAATCTTGGAGTTGATTTTTCAAAGAATATTGGTCTTCAAACACTACAGAAAAAAGTGGATGCAGCAAATAAAGAAAAAGAAGGTGCTAAAACAAGAGCTCCAAGAAAATTAACAAATGCACAAGTTGCAAAAATGAAGGCAACATCCTTGTCAAAAGTTAAAATTGTTAATATGAATAAAGACAATGCAACAGCAACAACTGTATTCTCCGGTGTGCATAATATGAAGATTGACCTTTCAAGAGTAATTCCTCTTAATATGGAAATTGCACTTGAAGAAGCGTTAATTAAAGATGTAGAGAATCGTAAGATGAGAATACCTGAAGCGATCATTGGTAAAAATGGTAGCCCTACTGGTAACTTTAGATATGTAGATCAACCAGAGTATTCTGTAGTAAGATACTAGTCTTTTAGAGCTATTCCGATAGAATAGCTTTATAAAGGGTAGACTTAAGTACCTACAAAAAAATATAAAAGGATTTATTATGGGTGGTAATTACGGAAGACCAACAAGTGCAATAGCACCGATTTATGAAAATACAAGCAATGGTGGATATGGAATGTCAGATGAGGAATGGTTCAACCAAAGTGACTTTAGCGGCGGCACAATGGATATGAATCCAGGAATAAATACAGGAGTAGGTACAGGTTCTGGTGGGTTCATGGATATGTTTAATGGTGGGAACAATGGATTCTCTTCATCATTTATGGGACAGCTTCCAGGATATGCTCTTGGTGCATTATCTTACCTCGACCAAAA
>QMVM01000278.1 GCA_003661105.1 Methanosarcinales archaeon
GCAATCGAGGTCGTTCCCGAGGGCAGGGAGCGGTACGGCAGCGTCCCTGTGGACGCGAGCGCTGCAAAGACGATCGGTGTAGTCCTGATCGGGTGTGATGTCGGCACGGACGGAAGCGACCGGCCCGCGCTTTCCAAGATCGGGAAGAATGTATATGAGAGCGATGGAATCAAGATGGTCGCAGCCATGATGGATCCGATCGCTGCGATCTCAGTAGAGCGGCTCGTGCAGACCGCGATTGACGCCGAGGTCGTAACGAAGGAGACTGCCATAGGAATCACAGGGAGGGCCGGCATCACTGGAAATAAGCCAGCACTGATACTCGAGCGGATTGTGAAGATGAACTTCTTCGATGATCCCGAGAGTCAGGTCGTCTTCGTGGACGATGGTCTTGCCAGAGGTGCTGCTGTGATGGCGCGGTGCATGAACTCTCTTGGCGTGCCAAAGAATCCGATCGGCGGAAACCGCGGCGGTGGTTGTGTGCTTGCAGGGAGGATGGCGTTACAGAATTCCGGATGATAGTGTGGCGGAGTGAAAGGTTAGTGTCATGCCAGTCAAGAAGAGGTGTGCATGTGGGAAATGAGCTTGATGTAAAGACCATAGAAACATGGCTCTGGGAGGCTGCCTGTAAGATCAGGGGGGAGATTGATGCTCCCAAGTACAAAGACTATATTTTACCACTCCTATTTCTGAAAAGACTATTCGATGTCTTCGAAGATAAGATAATAAAACTATCTGAGGACTATGGTGGTAGAGGTGTGGTCGAAGAATTGTTAAAGGGAGATCACAGTCTCGTTCGCTTTTATATGCCAGAAAAAGCAAGATGGAATAGTATTACCATGCAGACAACCGGAGTTGGAGAGTATTTAACCGATGCGGTCCGCACAATCTCCAGAGAGAATCCGAAAATTCAGGGCGTTGTTGATATAGTGGACTTCAATGAAACTGCCGCGGGGCAGAGGATCATCAGCGATGATAAACTGAGAACTCTTACAGACGTTCTGGGCAGATACAGACTTGGATTAAGAGACGTTGAGCCAGATATCATTGGCAGGGCTTATGAATATCTCTTGAGAAAGTTTGCAGAGGGTTCGGGTCAGAGCGCGGGCGAGTTCTATACTCCGAGAGAGGTTGCTGTACTGATGTCATACATCCTTGATCCGGAGCCTGATAAGGAGATATATGACCCATGCTGTGGTTCTGGCGGTCTGTTAATCAAATGCTATCTGCGATTCAGAGAAAAATACGATGAATATCCGTCCATTGCGCCTCTGCGATTCTACTGGCAGGAGATTCTACCTGCAACGTTTGAGATGGCAAAGATGAACGCATTCATTCATGACATAGAGGCGGAGATCGCTCTTGGGGATACGATGATGCGATCCGCATTCTTGAATCCGGGCGGTTCACTCAGGGATTTTGATATCGTCACGGCAAACCCGATGTGGAATCAGAAGAGTTTCGCACAGGACATGTATGGGAATGATCCGTATAACCGCTTCAACTCGGGTTATCCACCGTCCAGCAGTGCGGACTGGGGCTGGATTCAGCACATGTTCACCTCGTTGAAGGATGGCGGTAAGATGGCTGTGGTGCTTGATACCGGCGCGGTCTCAAGGGGAAGTGGGAATGTGGGCAGAAACAGGGAGTGTGATATCAGAAAGGAGTTTGTTGAGGATGATCTGGTCGAAGCCGTGATCCTGATGCCTGAGAATCTTTTTTATAACACAACCGAACATGGAATAATACTTGTTATTAACAAAGATAAGAGAGAAAAGGAGGAGATGCTCCTTATCAATGCCTCGGGGCTATTTGCTAAGGGAAGACCAAAGAATTACCTGCCGGATGAGAGCATAAAGCAGATCTCTGAGATTTATTTGAACTGGAACGAGGTGGAGGGGATCAGTAAGATCGTTACAAGGGAAGAGGTGGCTAAGAATAACTATAACCTGAGCCCATCCAGATATGTGACGCAGGATGGAGAAGATGATACGCTGCCGCTTGAGGATGCTGTGGTATTGCTTAACGAGGCGGAAGAGGCGAGAAGATTGGCGGATGGTGAACTGGACGGGATTCTGGAAAAGATGGGGCTTGCGGTATGAAACTGGATTCTGATGAGATAAAATCTTTAATCAGCCAGAGAGAAGGATATAATCTGGAGTTTAAAGAATCTTTCTCAAACAGCATTGCAAGAGAGATATGTGCTTTTGCAAATGCCAGTGGTGGTAAGCTTCTGTTGGGCGTTAGCGACGAAGGAGAGATCAGGGGCATAACCACATCCAACGCCATGATATCCCGGATATACGATGTCGCCAGAAACTCGGATCCGCCGATAAAGGTTGAGATATCGCGCAAGGGGGATATTCTGGTTGTGGACGTTTTCGAAGGAACGGATAAGCCGTATTCTGTGAACGGGAAATTTTATGTCAGAGATGGTGCCAAATCTCAACAGCTTAAACGAGACGAAATTCGGAGATTCTTTCAGGAAGAGTGTCTGATATTATTCGATGAGAAGCTGAATTATGATTTTGACCTCGAAAAGGATTTTGATGAGGTGGTATTCGGGGCATTTTTAGAGATGACTCGAACGAGTCCCGTATTGGAAAAAGATGACATTCTAAAGAATCTGGGGCTGCTCAAAGATGATTATCTGAAAAATGCGGGTGTCCTGCTCTTTTGTAAAAAGATCACCGCGTTTCTACTGAATGCAACTATCACCTGTGTATTGTTTCAGGGCAGGGACAAATATAAGATTCTCGACCGGAAAGAATTCGAAGGCGATATGTATTCAAATTATCAGGATGCTTTCACATATCTACAGTCGAAACTGAACACCGAATACATAATCAAAGGCGGACCCAGGGAAGAGAAACTCGAACTTCCTGAAAGTGCACTACGGGAGGCGATTCTGAACGCCATTGCCCACCGCAATTATTTTTTGAATGCAAATATACAGGTTTATATCTTCTCTGACCGGGTGGAGATCACAAATCCGGGTGGTTTGCCGCCAGGGATGTCCTATGCTGATTTAGGAAGAAAGAGCATGCCCCGCAATTTTTTGCTCTTCAGGTTGATGCAGCGGATGGGGCTCGTGGAAAAGGTCGGTACTGGCATCTTACGGATGAATCATGCCATGGAGGAGTACAGGCTGGAAAAGCCGGTCATGGAAGCCAACGAGAACTGGTTTACTATCATTTTCAAGAGACCTGAACTTGAGAGAGCGAGTTTTGAGGGTAGGGGAAAAACTACCCAGAAAACTACCCAGAAAACTACCCAGAAAACTACCCAGAAAA
>QMVM01000279.1 GCA_003661105.1 Methanosarcinales archaeon
GGCCGTGGTTCAAAGGTTGATCGAGCTGTCTCAGGAGAAACAGGTCATTGTCTTTACTCACCGCCTTTCCTTATTGGGAACTTTCAGACATTTTGCCGAGAAAAAGACCATCAAGACCGATGTCGTAAGCATTCGCTCTACGGACTGGGGTACCGGAGAGCCAGCTTCCATTCCACTTTCACAGAGTGACATCAAATCCGCCCTGAACACTCTCATGAATCAGCGGTATCAGGATGCAAAGAAGGCAAATGAGAACGGCGAATTTGAACATGCCGAAATCTTGCTGAAATCGATGTGCAGCGACTTCAGGACATTGGTGGAGCGTTCCATTGAAAATGATCTGCTGTGTGGGGTGATTCAAAGATTCCAGCGACCGGTCCACACATTGAAGCTCAAGGATCTGGCCAAGTTGAAAGACACGGATTGCAATCTCCTTGATTCCCTCATGACCAAATACTCCAGGTTTGAACACTCGCAGCCAACAGAATCACCGGTTGAACTGCCGAAGCCGAACGATCTTCTGGTTGACTTGAATTCGTTAAAAAAATGGCGAGAAGAATACTCTAAAAGGAAGTCTATATGACAAGCTTCCAAACAACCGAAAAACAACTCTCCCAAATCCCGGCAGTACAGCTTCTGATCTCCCTTGGATATGAATTCCTCACGCCCTCAGAAGCACTCCGCGAACGCCAGGATCGAGCCTCCAATGTCCTGCTTGAAAACATCCTGCGTAACCAGCTCAAAGAAATAAACCGTATTCGCTTTAAAGGTAGGGAGTACCTCTTCAGCGAAGAAAACATCCAGTCGGCCATCCAGAAGCTGAAAAATATCAAATACGACGGACTGCTGAAGACTAATGAGGCTATTTACGATCTGCTCACCCTCGGAACGGCCATGGAGCAGACCATAGAGGGAGACTCAAAAAGCTTCAACATGAACTATATCGACTGGCGGAATCCCGGCCGTAACAAGTTTCATGTAACCGTCGAATACAGCGTTGAACGTTCACGATCAACCGAATCCGCCCGGCCGGATATCGTCCTCTTCGTAAATGGCATTCCATTCTGCGTGATTGAATGTAAATCGCCTCAGGTTGAAGTGGAACAAGCCGTTTCGCAGTCGATCAGAAATCAGAATGACGACTATATCCCGAAACTCTTTATCTACAGTCAGATGGTGTTGGCTCTGAATAAAAACAGCTCCATGTATGCAACAACGGGAACCGCTGCCAAATTCTGGGGCGTGTGGAAAGAGCCTCAGATGGACGAAGGGGAGCGCGAGTTTGAAAAGCTTGCTGATGTGGTTAATCAACCGCTTGCCGAGGATATGGTAGCCGGAATTTCTTCTACCTTTGATGTAAAGCCGGAAGTATTGACCGGCAACAGACTGGTGACGGAGCAGGATAAAGCCCTGTTCTCCCTTTGCCGCCCTGAACGGCTCCTGGAATTGGCGTGGAAGTTTACTGTTTTTGACGGAGGGATTAAAAAGATTGCCCGTTATCAGCAGTATTTCGTCGTCAAGTCTACGTTGAATCGAGTGAAACACTTCGATAGTAACGATTCTCGAAAAGGCGGCGTGATCTGGCACACCCAAGGATCAGGAAAATCCCTGACCATGGTGATGCTGGCCCGAAACCTGGCTCTGGATCCAGAGTTCTTGAATCCGCGCATCGTTCTTGTGACGGACCGTGACGATCTCGACAAACAGCTGGGGAACACCTTTGCCGCCTGTGGCCTTGAGGCGAACCGGGCAACATCCGGGCGGAACCTGCTGGAGCTGGTGGCCGAGAAGAAATCGGGAATTATCACAACCCTCATATACAAGTTCGACAAGGCCTATGCGGTTAAGAAATACCAGGATGAATCACCTGACATTTTCATTCTGGTGGAGGAGAGCCACCGCACCCAATTTGGTTCCTTTTCTGCGCGAATGAGACAGATGTTCCCCCATGCCTGTTATTTGGGATTTACCGGCACGCCGCTTCTGAAGAAGGAAAAGAACAATTTCACCAAATTCGGTGAACTGGTGGAGCCTCATTATTCCATCACACAAGCTGTTGAAGACGGTGCGGTTGTTCCCCTTCTGTATGAGGGGCGACATGTGGAGATGACGCAGAACCAGCAAGCTGTTGACCTATGGTTTGAGCGGCACACACAAGGCTTAACCAGGGAGCAGCAGGCGGACCTGAAACGGAAGTATGCACGGGCGGAAATGCTGAACAAAGCCGAACAGGTAATCTATATGCGAGCCTTTGACATCAGCGAGCACTTTTGCTCCAACTGGCAGGGAACAGGATTCAAAGCCCAGTTGGTGGCTCCTGACAAAACTTCCGCACTCAAGTACAACGCGTACCTTAATGAGATCGGTATGGCCAGCTCCGAAGTCGTCATCTCACCGCCGGATATGCTTGAAGGCTATGAGGAAACAGATGACGAAACAAGCGATGAGGTGGTGAAATTCTGGCAGAAGATGATGAAGCGTTACGGTAGCGAAGAAGAATACACCAAGCAGCTCATCAATCAGTTTAAACACGGCGACGAACCTGAAATTCTTATTGTCGTCAGTAAATTACTAACCGGTTTTGACGCTCCCCGAAATGCTGTTCTGTACCTGTGTAAAAACTTAAAGGAGCACACGCTTCTTCAGGCCATTGCACGGGTCAATCGGCTCTATGAAAACAAGGAGTTTGGCTTTATCGTCGACTATGTCAGCGTCCTCGGCGAGCTGGATAAAGCACTTACCATGTACAGTGTGTTCGAAGGTTTCGACGAATCCGACCTTGTCGGCACCCTGATGTCCATCAACAGTGAGATTGCAAAACTACCGGGCCGATATTCCGATCTTTGGGATATCTTCAAAACAGTGAAGCACTCCTACGATGAAGAAGCCTATGAAGTACTGCTTGCCGATGATGAGATCCGGGAAGAGTTCTACAGCTGCCTTTCAGAGTATACAAAAACCTTCGGTATCGCGTTATCGTCAGAAAAGTTTCTGGCCGAAACTGATGAGAAGACTTTGTCCAGATACAAGGCGGATCTTCGAAAGTTCCAATCACTCAAAG
Source organism: Methanosarcinales archaeon (assembly GCA_003661105.1). Taxonomy (GTDB): domain Archaea; phylum Halobacteriota; class Methanosarcinia; order Methanosarcinales; family Methanogasteraceae; genus Methanogaster_A. The sequence continues at coordinate 3,062 of QMVM01000279.1, forward strand.
CATCTGTCAAGCTCCGATATGCGGAAGCAATCGACTACCGCGACTACGAACCTAAAATCAAGAAACTGCTGGATACTCACATTCAGGCCAATGAGGTTTATCAGCTCAATGAACCGGAGAATATCTTCGACGACAAATCATTCATGATGGTTAAGGAAGAGCAAGGGGTTTACAGCGCCGGAAAAACCACAGCTTCGAAGGCTGATACGATTGCCC
>QMVM01000280.1 GCA_003661105.1 Methanosarcinales archaeon
ATCTCCTGAGAGGGTGAAACCACAATTTGTTATAAAGGCGACCTATTACAAAGGTAATGATATCTACTCAGATGAATACAAAGATAGTGAAACTATAGACGGACGATTTATAGAACAGTTCGAGTACGGTGTCAGTTTCATACGTAGAAACCTTAGAGGTCTTCAGAAGAACAGGAATATAAATGCACCTCCGATACTTGAAACCCCGAAAGAGGCTTTTATGGAGGCTGTGGCAAATGCAATCGTCCACAGAGATTATTTTATAAATACACCTATATTCATTAATGTCTTTAAGAACCGGTTGGAAATAATAAGTCCGGGAATCCTTCCAAACACCATTACCGAGGATAATATTTGGTATGGGGTCCACATCGGGAGAAACCCCGCGATTCTTTCGTTTCCAGAGAGGAATAAAAAGTTCAGGTACAGTGGGCGAGGCAGCGGGGTTCCGAGAATGATAAGGCTATGCAGGGAAAGCGATGTTAAACTCGATATGGTGAATGATATGGATAAACAGGTATTCAAGGTTGTTTTCCACATGATACCAGATGAAGGCTGAAATACGATGCCAGACAGCAGATGACCCCAGAAGACGCACCCCACCTGCTCCACAAAGCAAACTGCCCACCAGACGTCATCGCGCACGCCCGGGCAGTTGCAGAATACGCCCGGGAGATCGCGGTGCAGTACAACAAGAAGCACCTGAACCCTGCTGACATCGAACTGGTGATCACATGCGCACTGCTCCACGATATCGGGCATGCACGCTCAAACGGCATCGATTACGCAGTCGCGGGGGCAGAGATCGCGCAGGCGTTTGGCCTGGACGAGCTGATCGTGCGGATCATCAAGAGGCATATCGGGGCTGGCATCCCAAAAGATGAGGCGGAACGGCTCGGGTTTCAGCAGGAGAATTATCTGTCTTTTACAGCGATGAACTGCACAACTTCGGTCACACTCGAAAACCAAAACCAGAGCATGATCGGGGAGCTCCACTCGTAGACGATGAAGGTGTGGTTGTGAGGGGTGGTTACCACCCTCCCGAAAGCCGGATACTATTAGGAAGGTGGTGGACCGTGGGTGGAAGTATTATTTCAACGCAGGTATGTTAATTTGTATTATCTGTGCACCCCATCGCCGCGCATGTTGGCGACACCGGTTCGACAATAGCTTTAAATAAGAAGAGATATTATGCAGTGTTGTCATGTAATTAACGTTACATGTTACTAAAGCAAATTTAAGTATTAATAGATTTGCTGAATACCAGAACAACATAAGGAGGTAAAACTAGTATGAAGATGGGTAAAATGTTCGCGGCATTTGCTGCGATTTGCGTGGTGCTTGGCACTGCCGGGATGGTGAGTGCTCACCAGACGTGGATGGAGGTCGATGCTATGTGCATAGATCTCGGCGATACGGTTGATGTCAGGCTGACCGAAGGACATAACTTTGCAGGCGAGGGTGCGCCACCCTTCGACGTATCAGCAGAACTGGTAGATCCTGCTGGAGCGAGGACGCCCCTAACCAAGACCGGTGAAGACGATCTTTACTGGCATTCGGATTTCGATGCGGAGCAGGTTGGATTGTACACGATTCTGGGTCTTCACGTGGATGAAAGCTGGTGGAAGATCTACACAGGACCAGGATCGAGACCGGGTCGACCCGATTACATGTACACCTACTTCCCAGATGAGATAAACTGGAGTGAGATTGATAAGACCAACTGGGCAGACGACTGGCACGTGGTGCGACATTACAAGCCGTACAAGTACAGCAAAGCATTTGTCAGTACGAACTGCAACTTCTACGGAACGGATAGTGCTTTTGGGCAGCCGCTTGAGATCATCCCGCTCGATGACGTCACAACCGTTGGAACCGGTGACTTTGAGTTCCAGGTACTGTGGAATGGAAGACCGCTACCAAATGGTACCATAAAGATAACAGGTACCAAAGATATTGGGACCAAGGTGAGTGCGCTATGCGATGATGACGGAAAGGCGACGTTGCCGCTTAATATCAGTTGTAACTGGCTGATAACAGCCGGCGCTGCAAACGACTCTGCATATTGGGATGGCGAATACGATGATACGCTACCACATGGAGAGAACTATACCGGTTCGGGTGGCTTCGTTGGTAATGGCCATTCAGCAGCGTTGACACTGGTGGAGATACGAGAAGGCAATACCGTGACGATGCGTGCAGAGATAAGGCCAGGGATACGGTTCTCTGTAACTCCGGCATACCTCGACTTTGGCGAACTTGATCCAGGCGATATAAGCGAACCCAAAACTGTTGTAATACAGAATATAGGGTCAAAAGATCTGAAAGCCACTGTGGAAGTTACTGACACGAATGGACTGTACACAGAAGGACTCTACATAAACTCCTCTTTATGGAGCGAGTTTGAAGCAGCAGTCCTGAAGGATAACTATGCCTCGCCGAATGCTGAACTACGTGTTCCAGGAGATTTCACTGGTTCTGGTGAGATGGAAGGGGCAATAATCTTCTGGGCAGAAGCTATATAACCAGGCTCTGCCCTTTTAATTTTTATGTCATATTCAGAAAGCAGAGGTGGAAGATGAAATTAAAAACCGTTGGAATTCTGATAGTGTCGCTATTCTGCTGCTTATTGATCTCCGTGTCATGCGTGCATGGTATAGGCATCGGTGTAAATCCTGCAAAGATGGAATTTGAGATGGGGGCCGGTGAAAACGTTTGGAAGAACATAACAGTTTCGAATCCTGAGAGTGCAGAGCTTGGATACCAAGTATACCTCGAAAATCAATCTATAGACTGGATAAAAATATCTGATCCGGAGTTTTCGCTGGAGCCAGATCAAAAAAAGCAGATAACAGTTCGGTTCACCCCAACGGTAGGTGAAGTGGGCGAATTTGATGCAAAAGTATGTGTAGTCACATTACAACCAAGTGGCGGCTTTAACATAGGAAGTGGTGTGAAGATACCAGTGCACATAACTATCGGAAAGTCGACAACTCCATTTTATACAAATCCTATAATTATTGTGTTGATACTATCGGGACTGCTTATAATTCTACTATGCGTTAGGCGATTGAGGAGATCGTGATTCAAGAGAGGTTTGAGATGATATTTTCGGAGCATCATCCCAAAAACTATCCTCAACATTGTGACGCATACTGATTAGAAATTCATAAGTATTACTTTTAATGCTTTTATTTTTTTGTTGGAGACTGCTTAAAGCAGATACCTGATTAGTAGTGTCCTGCTTTCATTTGAAATATAACCTAATCTTAACAG
>QMVM01000281.1 GCA_003661105.1 Methanosarcinales archaeon
AATCACGCTTCGAGGGGAGTTTTACAGAGTCTTGATATAGATATTTCATCATAACACCATCCGTGCAATTCCGTACATGTCGTCGTACACCCGACCTCCAGCGATGCCCGATATCTCGAATATGATAGCTTCGGTTGTGAGATACGTATCGACGCCATCACGCAGACATCCGACAGTCACGTCACCGCCTTTGCCAAGCGCGGCATGAAGATGGATGCTCGGGTCCCCGTTCTTCCAGAGAATGTTTCCGATGCCGAGTATCTCGCAAGCACCCGCGATCGAGTGCCACATCGGATCCGGCGGGACCGTATCCTCCTTCGGACCGGTTACAACCCGGATGTTCTTAACCGCGCCTATCAGCATGAAGAATGCCTGCTTGATCCCTTCTGATCTTGCGAGTTTGACGAGTTCGTCGAGCAGATCCTCATCATGATCGATGCGTGCGACAAACACCCTGCCAATCGCGCCTGCTGTGTAGTCCATCCCACCCTCATCCGGTCACTGGCAGATGCTTCTTTATGCCATCGATCAACTCTCTGTGACCAAATGGCTTGGTGATGTATGCATCGACACCGACAACATGCAGACCGATCATCTTATCGATGGACTGCGCCTTTGCTGTGAGCATCACCACTGGAATATCCATCGTTTCCTTGTTTTTACGGATTGACTCGTACACACCCCAGCCATCGATATCTTCCATCATAATATCCAGCAGGATCAGGTCAGGTTTTGTATCTTTAAGCATGTCCAGCGCATCTCTGCCGCTGTAAGCTGGCAGCACCTCATAACCCTCATTTTCAAGTACCAGTGTGATCAGGTCCACCGTATCCGGCTCATCGTCCACAGCCATAATCCTTACACTCATGTAATAGATACATTTTGTAGCAGATGTATAATAAAGTAATCTGCCACTATGAGATAGAAACGTTTATGTGACATCGCCAGAGAGAATGAGACTAATGGCTAAAAAGAAAGACAGCGGTAGCGGACTCATGTCTTCTGCGGGTCTGATGAGATATTACGATGCAGACGAGGCCGCGGTGCGCATCAATCCAAAGACTGTGGTTATAATCGCTGCTGTCGCGGGCATACTCGCGATCGCTCTTGGGTTTCAGTACGGAACCTGGCCCGGTTAGATGTGCTTTACCATGTATGCGCCTTCGCGTACATACCCGCGTGCCCTGTAATACTCACGCACACCGATACCGCTTGTAACCGCGATTTTTGAAAATCCGTTCTCGGATGCAAGACCCTCTGCAGCAGTGAGCAGCTCACGTCCGTAGCCTCTGTGCTGCCACTGGTCCTTGCGAGGGCTGGATTCCGCACCCAGTGACACCATCCGCCCGTACACCACCAGTTCCCGCACGAGAGCAGCGTTTGTCAGCTCTACCCGGTGCGGAGAATCCGGGAACCGCAACCGCAAAAAACCGATCAGGATACTATTTTCCTCATCTTCGAACGATATGAAGTGCTCGGTTCCGCCGCACACACTATACGTCTCGATCAACAGTTCAATCTTATCAGGTGTCCTTCCGCGCAGCGACGCATGTCCGACCTCGCGGCACCTGATGCACATGCACGACCCGCCCATCGACCGAAGCCGCTCTTCTGCAAGCTGGCGGATATTGCTCTTTGTGACGCCTGCCGCGATCTGCTGCGCGGGAATGTCCCGCTGGATCCGCTGCAGCCGCACCCACTTCGGAAGCACGCTCTTAATATCCGCAAGCAGCCCAACCGCTGAATCATTGTCAAGCGACTGGTAGCTACCATCCTTCCACCACTGGTGGAGTACGGTTCCCTCGGTTACGAGCGTGGGATATATCTTCAGGTGGTCAGGACAGAACGAGGGATCGCTAAAAAGCGTCTTAAACATGTTAAGATCATCGCTGGCATCAGATCCGGGAAGCCCAATCATTATATGGAATCCTACCTTAAGCCCGCTATCCCGCAGACGCTTGTTGGCTGCGATTGCGTCCTGTACGGTATGCCCGCGATTGATCTTCTCGAGTACGCGGTCATAGATGCTCTGAACCCCGACTTCCACCTTTGTTGCACCTATCTCGAGCAGGCGATCGATCTCCACTGTGGACAGATGATCCGGGCGGGTTTCAAAGGTGATTCCGATATTCCTTACCGAAGCGATCTCGTTTGTGGCAATTATGGATTTAATATTGAGATCGGTATTGAGATCGGTATCGGTATTGATATCCTGATCCACAACGCCCGCACCGCTGAAATCGTTCATAGCCGAAATCGACTGCCCGACGAACCACTGCTGGTAATCCGGCGGGCGGGCTGTGAATGTCCCACCCATCACAATCAGTTCGACCTTGTCGACCGGATGCCCGATGCTCTGCAACTGCCGCAGCCGGACTGCCACCTGCTTGTATGGATCATAGTCACACTGGATCGCACGCATTGTGGCAGGCTCCCGCCCCATATAACTCTGCGGTGTCCGGAATACGGATGCAGGACCGCCAGGGCACGGGATACATGCGCCATGCGGGCATGGGTATGGCGAGGTCATCACCGCAACCACTGCAACGCCTGAGATCGTGCGGACAGACTTTCGCTGTAGCAGATGGATCACGCGGGCACGCTCGTCCGCAGAGCAGAGCAGAAGGATCTCCGAATTCTTTGGAAGACTCGGGAGTTTGTACTTTGCGCTGACCCGCTTCTTGGCGGCATCAAGCTCGCGATCGCTCGTTATCTCGTGATTCAGGATATGCAGAAGGATCTCACGGCAGGCTGGTTCGAACATTTGTGTATCTGTATCATCATGTCTCTCATCTTAACTGTCGCGTGGGTTATGTGAGTTGTTTGCCGGGTCAGGGATGCGAAGTGGCATAATGAAACCACGAGACGCCGGAAAGATCACCTACCGAGTTCCACGCTCGCTCTCCGGTTCGCCCAGCACTGGATGTTCACGGCAACAGGAAGCGATGCGGTATGGCAGTGCGCATACTCGACATGCACGGCAAGCGCGGTGATATCTCCGCCAAGCCCCATAGTGCCGATGCCAAGTGAATTGATCGCATCGAGTAGCTCCCGCTCGAATTCATCCACAACACAAGCATCAACAACAGAGCCGTCAACACAAGCGTCGACACCGGAGGCATCTTCACAGATTTCACGCAGTAGCGCCTTCTTTGCAAGGCGGGCTGCCTTGTCAAAGGATCCGCCGATCCCGACGCCAACAATAATTGGGGGGCACGGCTTTCCTCCGGCATCTGCGACGGTCTCGAGGACAAACCGCTTGATATCTGCTACCTG